>JBDHDN010000448.1:0-3526 GCA_039591485.1 Gemmatimonadota bacterium | reverse complement strand
GACACCCCACCCACGCTCCGTTGCGCGGCCGCGAGCGGTTGCTCCCCCGAATCATCTCCGAGAAGGTACAGGCCGTGGTGGGCCGAGCCAGGCTCGTCGGCCGGCGTACGCGGCTCGGAGCGCGTGAAGGCGAGATGGGCCCCGTCGGGACTCGGATACACCCCGGTGACACTGCGTAAGGTCACGACGTCGAGCGGTGAGAGATCCCGCTGCGCCTCCGCGCGTGGCGCGAAGAGCAGGGTCAACGCGGCGAGCCACACGGTGGACTTGGCATACGGCATAGGAGCGCTCCAGCTGCGAGATGCCCGCCTTGCGGGCACGGGATCGCGGTCAGTGTCAGTGAATACGGTCAGGTGTGGGCGAATATGGTCGGCGGGGTCGATGACCGTCAACGTGGAGCGAGTGTAGCCGTCCTTGGACGAATCCCCCCGGCGCCTGCGCCCAACCAGGCTCCACTCCTGCAGCCCGACTCGAGCCGTTTGAGAGAACTCTGATCGATATTCTGCTCCATCGCAGAATTGACAGCGCCGTGCGCACAAGGAGAATTGCGGTGGCTCTGAATGCCGAGTGAACTACTCTACCACCGCGTGCGGCGGGGGTGTGTTATGCGGCAACGGGTCGTGGGGGGAATCCTCCTCAACCTCATCCTCGGTCTGACAGGTAGCCTGACTGCCCAGACGGATCGGACCGGCGTGCTGGAGGGGCGGGTGCGCGATCCGAGTGGGCAGCCGGTGCCCAATGTCGACATCACGGTGGCGCAGGCCGATGGATCGTATCGGAATTCGGTCGTCACCGACGGAGCCGGCCGATTCCGGGTGGGGTTCCTGCCACCTGGTCTGTACGTCGTGCGAGCTCAGGCGGTCGGGTATCGCCCGGTGCAGGCGAGGGACGTACGGATACGGGCTGCACAGGTCACCCCGCTACAGCTCGACATGCCCACGGCGGTCGTCGCGCTGGACCCACTGGTGGTGACGACGCCGGTAAGCCAGATCGACGCCGTCACGACCGAGTATTCCTCGTCGCTCGAGGCCGACGTCATCCGGCTGCTACCGCTGCCGACGCGGTCGGCGACGGCACTCGTGGAGTTCACACCGGGAGCACGAGCCGACCAGGTGTGGGGTGGGTCGACGGAGCAGGCGAACGCCTATCAACTCGACGGAGTGAGCGTGAATCAGCCCGGGTTCGGGGGGGACTTCCTGCTCCCGAACGTGGACTGGCTCGATGAGATCGTCGTGACCGGCCTCGGTGCCGGTGCCGAGTACGGCGGGTTTCAAGGCGGCCTCATCAACATGGTCACGAAATCGGGCACGAACACGTTCCAGGGCGGGCTGCGTTTCAACTACGCCAGCCAGGCGCTCAACGCCGCCAACATCAATGCCTACGAGTCCGGTGACGATCAGTACGACCGCTGGGAGCTGAATGCCGACCTCAGCGGTCCGATCCTGCGTGACCGCCTGTATTTCTTCCTGTCCGCACAGCAGTCACGCGACAACACGCGTGTGGTCGACCTCGCAAGCGCGACACCGGACAGCGTGACGTACATCCGCGACGCGAACGGCGACTACATCTTCGAGAAGCGCACCGCGCGGAAGTTCCTGGGGAAACTGACCTGGAGGTTCACGGACAAGGACCAGCTGAACGCGCTGTTCGGCAAGGACGACATCTTCACCGAGAACCGGGGGTTGAACAGCTTCGACAGCCCGGAAACGGTCACGAAACAGGAATCACCCGCCTGGTTCTTCAATACCGGCTGGCGACGGAACTGGGGACCGAATCACCTCACCGAGTTGAAAGTGACCGGCTATCAGGGACGGGACGACCGCCTGCCTCTGAACGGTGACACGCTGCCCGGCGTCACCTTGCTGGGCGGCAACCGCAACGGCTACACAAACGCGACCTACACGCGTCTGCGTGAGCCTGACCATGTTGCGTTCTCCTTCAACTGGGACTCGTACTGGACCACGGGGCCGCTGCAGCACCGCTTCAAGGTCGGCGGGGACTACCGCCGGGGCTGGTGGGACGAGCGTCGGGTGCGCAACGGCAATCTGACCTGGCGACCGGACGACGACGGGGCAGTGTTCGATCCATCCGACCCCGCGACGTGGGACTTCATCTCGAGCGATTGGGGAGGCGACATCAATCTCGATGCCCGCTCGACGAACGCAGCGGTCTACGTCCAGGACTATATCGAGATCAGCCGGCACCTCCGGGTGAGCCCTGGCGCCCGCGTCGCGATGTGGCGTGGATACCTCACGCCGGGAGACGGTGCGAGTCCAGAGTTCCGGGCCGTCGACGATGCGCGGATCGCGCCACGGATCGGTGCCACCCTCGACCCAACGGGCGACAGTCGCTTCGTACTGAAGGGACATTGGGGTCGGTACTACCAGGACATGTTCGCTCTCATCTTCGATCGGGCGGCAGGCGGCAACGTCTTCACCGACATCGAGTACTGGGACTGGGCCGATCCGGGCCTCCCCGACGTTACCAGGCCGTACACGATCGAGGAGCGCGAGCAGTCGTTCGATTTCTTCGGATCGCAAGCGCTCGGCGGCGAGGTCGGTCCGGTCGTGGACTACCGCCAGCCGTACGTCGACCAGATCACCGCGGGCTTCGAGTTCGCCTTCACGCCCAACTGGAAGCTCGAGGCCGTCTACGTGAACCGCCGCAACGCCGACATCGTGGCCCTGGTAGATCGCAACCTCGCCACCAACTACACGAAGTTCGAGAACATCCAGGTGTTCGAGTACCCGTCGGGTGATCCGGTGCTCAACCCGGGAGGCGACCCGCTGGTGCTTTCCGAGATGTACATCAGCAACGACGACATCCTCTACGTCGGCGCTGCCCCGGGACTGACCCCTGGTCAGATCGACGCGCTGACGTACGAGGAGGATCTCGTGCTGACCAACGTGCCCGAGGCCGAGCGCAAGATGGACCAGGTGCAGCTGACGGTCGAGGGCCGCACGTCGATCTTCACGCTACTGGCATCGGTCGTGTGGACGGATCTCCAGGGGAACTTCTACAGTGTGAGCGGCTACGATGACCCGTTCGGGACGGGAGTGGGACCGTTCGTGCATCCCAACGAGCAGATCAACTTCTACGGGAGACTGCCGAACTATGCGACGTGGGAAGGCAAATTCCGGGCGACGGCGCAACTCCCGCTGTTCTTCAGGGCCGGTGCGTACCTGAGAGTCACATCCGGCGACCGATACGCCCCGCAGTTCGGCATCGACCGGCGCAATCACGACTACGTGACATCGGACGGCGCGTTCCTCGATCCGGACCTGATCTTCGGGATCGACCGGGAGACGATCTACCTCGATGACCGCGGGAGCCGGACCTATGACCCACACGTCCTCCTCGACCTCCATATCGACAAGGCGGTCCCTCTTGGGGGAATCGCGTGGGTCATCGCACTCGACGTGTTCAACGTGTTCAACACCGATGCGGTGGCGTCGGTCAAGACGTTCGTCAACGACCAGGTTCCCGACGATCCCACGACGGCGTTCGAGGCGGTCCGGTTCCGGCT
>JBDHDN010000447.1:0-3546 GCA_039591485.1 Gemmatimonadota bacterium | reverse complement strand
ACTGCGATCGAATCGGCGAGCCGGTCGATCCGGTTCGTCTCTTCTCTGAGCTCGATCTCCGCGATCCGCCCTCCCGTCATCACGTCGAGCAGCGTCACGGCGGCACGGACCGAGTCCGCCCCTGCACCGACGAGACGGCCGAACACGACGAGTCCTGCTCCGACGTCCTCCCCAAAGTGAGCCGCCGCGATGTTCTCGGCCCGTCCGTGCCACCGACGGATGGTCACCGATGGAGGGATAGTCCTGATGGGGCCTGCGCCGTCCAGGCTCGTGGAGAGCAGGTCCACGAAGCCCTCCCGCCACGGACCGAGTCCCTCACCTAGCACGTCGAACGGCGCGACGGCGAGCACATTGGGATCTGGCACCGGTCCGGAGCGGGATCGCACGAACAGCGCGGCGCTCACAAGCGCGATGAGGACGGCCGCGACCCCTAGCAAGCCACGAGGTGAGATTCGGACCCGCGGAGAGCGGTGGGCCGGGGGGCGCTGAGGAGGCGTCAGAATGGCGGAAGGTGCTCCGAGAGCCACCAGCAGCTCGTCGATCGACTGGAAACGCTCGTCACGCTCCTGAGCCAGTGTCCGCACGAGGATGGTCTCGATCTCGGTCGGAGCGGCACTGAGACGCTCGCGCTCGCCGTCGCGGGCGCATTGCAGGCGACCCGTGGCGACCTCTTCGTGGGTGAGCCACCGGCCGGGCGGGGTGCCACACACGATCTCGTAGAGTACGCATCCCAGACTGTACACGTCCGTCCGTGGATCGAGGGACCGGCTGCCGGCCGCCTGCTCGGGACTCATGTATCCCATGGTGCCCATAGGGAACCCGGAGCCGGTGATGTCACCGCCGCCGGCTTCGGTGATTGCGCGCGCGATGCCGAAGTCGGCGACGACTGCCGGACCGCTTGTCAGCAGGATGTTCTCCGGCTTGATGTCGCGGTGGATCACGTCCTGCCCGTGCGCGTACCGTAGCGCCATACCGACGTCCCGCACGACCCCGAGCCCTTCCTCCAGCGTGAGCGGCGGTCCCCGGTGCAGTCGGACCCTGAGCGACTCGCCATCTATGAAGGGCATCACGTAGTACAGGAGATCCGCAGCCTGACCGGAGTCGAACACTGGCACGATGTTGGGATGCGACAGCCGAGCGGCGATCTCGATCTCACGCAGGAACCGCTCGGCGCCGAGGCACGCCGTCAGCTCGGGGCGCAGCAACTTCACGGCGACCTGGCGACCATAGCGGACGTCCTGGGCCAGAAACACGATCGCCATGCCACCACGGCCGATCTCCCGCTCGATCACATAGCGGTCAGCAACCGCCCGCTTGAAGCGATTGAGCACATCGAGCACGGAGAACCCCGGACCGGTCATAAGCTGCTAAGCATATGCCGGTTCGGCGTCGGCGGCCAGACGGTTTCCGACGAAGCCCGCCCCGTCGATCGGCGCGCCGCTGGCGCCCATTCGTCCGTCGCTCCAACTTGCGATCACCAGCCCATCGGAGACACACCATGTCGTTGACGACCGCCATCCGTATCGAGCGACACGGTCCCCCAGAGGCATTCGTGCAGCGGTCCGTGCCCCTGCCCGACCCCGCCCCCGGGGAAGTGCATCTCCGTGTACGCGCGGTGGGGGTGAACTTCGGGGATCTCGCCATGCGGGCCGGGCTCTACGGGACCGTGCCGCCCCGACCGTACAGCCCCGGCTTCGAGGTGGCAGGCGAGCTAGTACGCGTCGGTGCGGATGTCGCCGACTGGCAACCGGGGGACGCGGCAGTCGCGCTCCTTCGGCATGGGGGGTACGCGCACGACGTGGTGATCCCGGCGCAGCAGCTGTTTCGCTACCCACAGGAGCTGACTCCGGTCGATGCGGCAGCGGTTCCGGTGGCGTTTCTCACTGCGTGGGTGGCGCTCTTCACCGCCGGCAACGCGCACGCCGGTGAGACTGTCCTCGTTCTCGGGGCTGGTGGCGGCGTTGGCACCGCGGCCGTCCAGCTCGCCGTGCAGCGAGGGCTTCGGGTCGTAGGGACGGCAGGCACGGAGAAGAAGCGCACGTTCGTCACCGAGGAACTCGGGGCAACTGTCTGCCTCGACTCGCGCGGGGAGTGGGAGGCCGACGTGCGCCGAATCGTCGGTGACCGGCGAATCGATCTCGCACTGGACCCCATCGGTGGTGCGGCAACCGCATCCTGCCGCCGGCTCCTCGCCCCCCTCGGACGGCTCGTGTTCTACGGCCTGAGCGACGCGATGCCTGGCCGGTCCCGTCAGTGGCTGCGCGCGGCGTGGGCCTGGCTGCGCACGCCGCGATTCCATCCCATGTCCCTCATCGAGCCGAACATCGGCGTGTTCGGTATCCACCTCCTCCATCTCGAGCACAAGGACCGGGCGACACTCGCCCCCGCGCTTGCCGAGATCTTCCGAAACGTGGCATCCCACACGCTGCGGCCGATCGTGGACCGGACCTTTCCGCTCGACCGAGACGGAGCCGTGGCTGCACACCGGTACCTGCACGAGCGTCGAAACCTCGGGAAGGTCGTGCTGATCTGCGAGCAACCCTGAGGGCAGGCCCGGCCGATCGGGCTCGGGCCGCAGGAGATCTCCCTAGTGCGCCTCGTGCTCGGGCAGTGCACCGTCGGCAGGCTCCGCCATGTCGATCGGCTGAGTCGGAAACTCCTCGATGAGCGACGTCATCGACTCGCGGTCGCTGAGGAAGGTCGGCTCGCTCAGCATGTAAAGCACGAGGAGGTCGCCGAGTGCCTGGAGGGCTCCGTCGTGCGTGCGCTCCCAGCCGTGCGACGCATCGACACCGAAGCAGACGAGAGCGGTCCGCAGATCGTTGCCCGCTTCCACCGCGGAGGCGCTGTCGCTCCGATAGTGCACGAAGACGTCCCGCTGATGACGAATCCGGTGCTCTTCGCACAAGTCGATCAGCTTGCGGTTGAGGTGCCAGTCGAAGGGACCTGCGGAGTCCATTGCGGCGATCGTCACTCCGAACTCGCTCGAGTTCTGACCGGGGGCCTGGGTGGCACTGTCGATCGTCACCATCTCGGCCACGTCACCGTGGAGTGTATGTGAACTGCCCGAACCCACTTCCTCACTGATCGTGAAGATCAGATGACAGTCGATAGGCAGACGCCGACCGGAATCGAGGACCGCCTTGGCCGCACCGAGCAAGACCGCGACGCCGGCCTTGTCGTCGAGATGCCGACTGTTGAGGAACCCCGACTCGGGCAGGTACTCCGGCACTGGATCGATTGCGACGTAGTCACCGACATGGATACCGAGGGTCACGAGATCCTCGGCACTCTGTACCATTTCGTCCAGACGCACCTCGATGTGCTCCCATCCGATCGGCTGCTTGTCGACGTCGTCACCAAAGGTGTGCCCCGAAGCTTTCAGCGGCAGGATGGTACCGCGCCGACATCCGAGATCGGTGAACACGCTCACGCGGGCGCCCTCGGCAAAACGACTGGACCACGTGCCGATCGGCGCCAGGGCAAGCCGCCCGTTCGACTTGACCGCCTTGACCATCGCGCCAAGTGTGTAGGTGCGCGACCAGC
>JBDHDN010000446.1:0-3549 GCA_039591485.1 Gemmatimonadota bacterium | reverse complement strand
CCTGGACATCGGGCGTCCGACCCTCGACCACGTCGCGCTCGCCGACTACGTCCGGCTCGGCTACACACGAGCCCCACGTACCATGTTCGAGGGATTATACAAGGTCCCGGCAGGTACGGCCCTGGTGTTCGAATCCACCTCACCGAGCGTCTATCCGTACTGGCGTCCGGAGGCGATCCAGGTTGCAGACCTCACGGCCGAAGCAGCCGAAGCCGAGCTCGACCGCCTGCTGTCAGCGGCCGTCGAGAAACAGCTCGTCGCCGACGTGCCGGTCGGCGTGCTGACGAGCGGAGGCCTCGACTCGGCCCTCATCGCCTTCCTCGCGGGCCGCGTGGCCAAACCGCGACCCGTTCACACGTTCACGATCGGCTTTTCCGACCCCGGGTACGACGAACGGTCCCCTGCGGCAGCGCTCGCAGGATCGCTCGGTAGCCGACACATCACGGCTCTAGCCACCTCGGACACGCTGCACCGCGCATTCGAGCTGGTCACCGAGCGAGTCGCCGAGCCCGTGGCGGACCCCGCCGTCCTCCCGACCTACCTCTTGGCACGCGAGGCACGGCAGCATGTGGGCGTCGTGCTGAGCGGCGAGGGGGCAGACGAGCTGTTCGGCGGCTACCCGACGTATCTCGGTCACCGAATCGCTCCAGCCTACGGCACGCTCCCTGCGCCGATGCGCAAGCTGATCGAGGCGTTGATCGCAGCGCTTCCCGTGTCACATGGGAAGGTGACATCGGAGTTCCTCCTGAGGCGACTGGTCGCGCAGGCGCACGTTCCACTGTCGGAGCGGCACGTTTCGTGGTTCGGCACCGGCCTGCCGGCCGACGTGCTGACGGCAACCCCAGATGGCACGCTGCCGTTTCACCTGCCCGCCGTGGGCGACCCGCTGCGCGGTGCCATGCTGTTCGATTACCTGACGTATCTTCCCGACGACCTCCTCACGAAGGTCGATCGGGCGACGATGCTCGTCTCCCTCGAAGCACGGTCACCCTATCTCGACCGAGATCTGACCACCTTTGCGCTCGGACTGCCTACGCACTTCCGTGTGCGTGGTCTGCAGACCAAGTGGTTGCTGAAGAGGGTTGCGGCCCGCTACCTGCCGGCTGGGGTAGTGCAGCGACGCAAGCGTGGCCTGAGCGTGCCAATCGCCGCGTGGATCAACGACGGCCTGCAGGCGACGGTAGACCGTCTCCTGGGACGCGATCGGCTCGCACAGGCGGGCTTGTTCGATCCTGTGCGGGTGGGCCAACTTCTGACGGACCATCGTGCCGGACGCGCCAATCACGCGAGAGCCCTGTGGCCGCTGATCGTGTTCGAGTGCTGGCGAGAACGCTGGATGGGAGCGTGAAGATGAATCGCGACGATGCGATTGCCTTGATGCACGAGTACACCGAGTCCGACGCCCTGCGCAAACACATGTATGCGGTGGAAGCGGCGATGCGCGCCTATGCGCGCCACTATGGTGAGGACGAGGGCACCTGGGGACTGGTGGGTCTGCTGCACGACTTCGATTACGAACGGTATCCGAATCCCGAGCACAAATCGAATGAGGAGCACCCGTCTTTTGGAGTCCGGCTCTTGAGGGAGCGTGGACTGCCGGAGCCACTTCTCGACGCGATTCTTGGGCATGCGTCGTACACCGGTGTTCCCAGGACCTCGCTGCTCGCCCGTGCCCTCTTTGCCGTCGACGAATTGTGTGGGTTTCTCGTCGCCTGCGCCCTGGTGCGTCCGTCGAAGAGCCTGCGGGACCTCGAGGTGAAGAGTGTCAAGAAGAAGCTCAGAGACAAGGCCTTTGCGCGCGGCGTGAACCGAGATGAGGTTCGGCAGGGAGCCGATGAGCTTGGCGTGCCGCTCGACGAGCATGTTCAGTTCGTCCTCGAAGCGCTCCGCCCCATCGAGCGGGACCTGGGACTCGGGGAGGGGTGAGCGCCACCCACGGGCCACACGTCGCACCGCGCCCGGACGACCCGCTTGGGCGGGCCCTCGACCGGGCCTGCCACGGTCGACTCATCCCGGGGAATGCCGTCACACACCTCAGCGATGCCGCTGCTCTCGATGACATGCTCGACCGCATCGATGGCGCGAGGCGCTGGATCCACCTCGAGAACTACATCATCCGTGACGACCGGACCGGTCAGGCCTTCGCCGAGCGGCTGCGCCGTGCGGCGGGGCGGGGGGTGGAGGTGCGGGTGCTCTACGACTGGCTGGGTTCGCGCCGCACGAGAAGCGCGTACTGGCGGGGACTCTCCGCCGCTGGCATACAGGCTCGCGGGTTCAACGCTGCGAGCCTGTTCCGGCCCATTGATTCCCTGCGCCGGGACCATCGAAAGTACCTCGGCGTCGACGGCATGGATGCCGTCGTCGGTGGGATCTGCATCGGCGACGAGTGGGCAGGAGGCGCGCGGCGCGACACCCCTCCCTGGCGCGATACGGCGGTGCGGATCTCGGGACCTGCGGTGCCGCCGCTGGAGTGGTCTTTCCTCCGCATGTGGGAGATGGCCGGGGGACGTACACCGACGTATGCCGTCCCGTCGAGGGTCGATGTCACTGGCACCGCGGGCGTGCGGATCGTCGAGGGCGTACCCGGCCGGCTGCGGCTGTACCGCGCGATCGAGTTGCTCGCGGCGAGCGCGGCGGAGCGTCTGTGGGTGACCGATGCCTATCTCGTCGTTGTCACTCCTCTGTTTGCGAGCATCCGGTCGGCAGCGCGGGACGGGGTGGACGTCCGTCTGCTCGTACCCGGACACACCGATCTCCCGGCAGTCAGGGCACTCACGCGCGTTGGATACCGTGAGCTGCTGCATGCGGGCGTCCGTATATGGGAGTGGCATGGTCCCATGCTGCATGCCAAGACAGTGGTGGTGGACGACCACGCCTACAAGGTCGGATCGAGCAACCTCAATCCCTCCAGTTTCCTCGCGAACTACGAGCTGGACGTGCTGCTCGAGGACGCCACCACCGCCCTCGATGCGGCAGCTCAGTTCCGGTTGGATCTGAGCCAGGCCACAGAAATTGTGCTTCGGCCCATCCGGGCGCCCGAAATGCTGCAAGCGCGAATCCCACCGGCCGTCGTACGCGCGGAGACGCCGTCGATCCCCTTGCCTGCCGTCCGGGTCCCCGGAGAGCGCTCCCGCCGAGCCGTCATGACCTTGCGCAAGGTCGCCGCCGGCGCCCGCCGTTCCGTGGCCGGGGCGGTTACCTTTGCCAGCATCGGGACGGGGGTGCTGTTCCTTACGCTGCCCCGCCTGATGGCGTATGTGCTTGCGATTCTATGCTTTACACTGGGTATGACCGCCGCGTGGCAGTATCTGCAGCGGCGGCGCCACTGGCGGGACTGATCTCAACGCTGCTCCCAACTCATGCGTACGAGTGATATGGAGGACGCGGAACTGGCAGCCCTGGCGCATGCCGGAGATCGGGACGCGTTTGGGGAGCTGGTCCGCCGCTATGCCGGCCAGGCCAGGCGGATCACAAGGGCCATGCTCCGCGACAACGATGATGCCGACGATGCGGCGCAGGACGGGTTTCTCGCGGCCCTCAAGCACATGG
>JBDHDN010000445.1:0-3550 GCA_039591485.1 Gemmatimonadota bacterium | reverse complement strand
CCAGTCGGGAGCGCGTGCTCGAGGGCATCCGACGCGGGACGATCGCGCTGGACGGAATGTTCGCCAATCTGCTGACGGGGCTCGCAACCGACGAAGTGATGTTCCGCAGTTTCGAACCGGCGCGCCGGCTGTCGGATCGAGCCGGGACCACCATCGAGACCGCGATGCTGAGCGACATCCCGGGCTTCTCGTGGGGCCTCGTCCCGGCGATGGCACGGCACGGCATCCGCTATCTGTCGATCGGACCCAATTTCGGTCATCGAATCGGGGCGTTCCTCGACACGTGGGGTGACCGTCCCTTCTACTGGGAGTCCCCGTCCGGGCAGGACAGCGTGCTGACCTGGGTATCGAGCGGTGGGTACGCCTGGTTTCACACCGGGCTCGGGTACCAGGCACTCACCGCCCGTCTTGATGAGGAGGGTGTGTTCCGCTACGTCGACCAACTGATCGACGCCGGCTACCCCTACGACATCGCGGCACTGCGGTACAACATCGGTTCGGACAACGGTCCACCGGATCCCACCCTGTCGGCCGCCGTCGAAATGTGGAATGCGCGCTATGTGTCGCCCCGCCTCGTGATCGGGCGCACGGCGGATCTGTTCCGACGGTTCGAGGAGCGCTACGGCGACGCACTCCCGGTGCATCGCGGGGACCTCACGGGGCATTGGGAGGACGGGGCAGCCTCGTCGGCGCGCGAGACGGCGGCTGTCCGTCGTACGGCGGAGGCGCTGGTGCAGACCGAGATCCTCGCCGCCATGCTCGATCGGGCGTTGCCGCCGGACCGACTGTATGACGCCTGGCGGAAGGTCTTGCTGTTCGAGGAGCACACGTGGGGCTCGTGGAACAGCGTGAGCGAACCGGCTGCGGCACTCACGACGGCGCAGTGGGCTCGCAAGCGCTCGTTCGCCGACTCGGCGCAGCTCCTAGCCGACGGGCTCCGGCGCATGGTGCTCGAGGACGTGCGTGCTCGCCCCAGCGAGGAGCTGATCGCGATCTACAACACCGCCAACTGGGATCGCACGGAGGTCGTCTTTCTCCCGGAGAGGGTGAGTGGCGCCGGCGATCTCGTCGCCGATGCCGAGGGGCGCGCCGTGCCCTCACAGCGACTGCCGTCGGGCGAGCTCGCCTTCCTCGCGGATGCCGTGCCCGGTCTGGGGTCACGACGCTATCGAATAGGGACGGGGCAGGACCAGGCACCCCTGGGTCGAGCCGATGATCTGACGATTGTCACCGACCGCGTGCGACTCGTCGTCGGTGCACGTTCGGGAGTTGTCACCTCGCTGGTGGATGCGAAGTCGGGCCGGGACTTCGTGGATGCTGCCGGGGGTGGTCTCAACCAACTCCTCTATGTCTCGAGCCGGAATCCCGCGGATGCGCACACCGCCGACAGCGTGGTCGTGGAGCGCGTGGCGTGGGGGCCGCTCGTCCACGCGATACGCGTGCGGGGTACGGCACAGGGAACACGCGGCTTCGAGTCGGAGATACGCGTATATGCCGGGACCGGGCGCATCGAGATCGTGAATCGCGTGGACAAGCTGCACATACTCGCGCCGGAGGCGCTGCTGTACCGGTTCCCGTTCGCCCTGTCGGAGCCGCAGGTGCACGTCAGCGTTCCCTGGGGCTCGTACGAGACGCAGCGGGAGCAGTTGCCAGGCGCGTGCCGCAACTACCTCACGCTCGAGCGGTGGCTGGACGTGGCGGACACGCATGGTGGGGTGACCATCGCATCGGTCGATGCGCCGCTGTTCCAGCTCGGCGTGATCCGCACCGACCCTATCGTCGCCGGCTGGGTGGACAGTCTACCGACGTCCGGAACCGTCTTGTCCTACGTGATGAACAACTACTGGGAGACGAACTACCGAGCATCCCAGGGTGGGGTGCACGAGTGGCGTTACGCGTTCCGGTTGCACGATGGCTTCGACTCGGCCGCGGCCGACCGATGGGGTCGTGAGGTGGCGCAGCCGCTGATCTCGGCTGTCGTACGGCCGCAGCGACCGCTCCCCGCTCTGCCGTTCTCATTCGAGGCGGCGCGGGCTGTCCTTACCGGGGTGGAGCGCATACCAGGCGGGGATGCGTTGGTCGCGCGGTTGTTCAATCCGGGTGCTGTTGCGGACACCGTAGTCGTCCGGCCGCACCACGCCGGTGCCGCGGTCGTGCTCGGTGACAGCCGAACCGCCGACGGCGATCCACTGACCGGGCCCCTCGTCCTGCCGCCGCGAGGGCTCGTGTCGCTGCGGATCCGGCTCGACGACGCGGAGCCTCGGTGAGGGACCGATGGGAGAGCCCGGTACGCTGGGTCCTGTTCGACGTCGACGGGACGCTCATCGACACGTGGGACCTGTACATCGAGTCGTTCCTCAGGAGCCTCGAGGATCTCGTCGGGCGGCGGCTGACGCTCGAGGAGCTGGCGGCGATGCACCCGACGTCGGAGTTTCATGTCATCAGGCAGGTACTGGCGGCCGACGAGGACCTCCCGGAGGCGCACGAGGGCTTCCTGGCACACATGCGCGCGCTGCATCCCGAGCTGTTCGCGGGAGTCTATCCTGGCGTGCCCGACATGCTGGACGCGCTGCGTGCGCGGGGACTCGTCCTGGGTCTTGTGACCGGGAAGAGCCGTGGTGCGTGGGCGGTCACTGCGCCGCTCGTCGCGCTCGGCGACTTCGCCGCCACCGTCATGGATGACGACGTTGCCCATCCGAAGCCCGCGCCGGAAGGCATTCTCGCGGCGATCGAGCAACTGGGCGCCGATACGACGGCGACGGTCTACGTTGGTGATTCGGTGAATGATGCACGGGCGGCGCAAGCGGCCGGCGTGCGCTTCGCAGCTGCGCTGTGGGCGAAGTCGGCAGAGGAGCGCCCCGTCTTCCTCGAGAAGGTGCAGGCGGAAGGTGCATGGGCGCTGGTGCCCGAGCCCTCGGCACTGGTCGAACTGCTCGATGGGAGGCACACAGCGACGTCGCAGATCTGAGGCGATCTCGGATGGGACCTCCCGGCGGACTGCCTCTGGTGTCGGCCGGCACCAGCAGCACACCGGCAGGACCTAGAACCGCAGCGAAACGCTGACCTCAAGACCGCCCCCCGCCACCGGCCCGACGCCCCACCGGAGATCCGACTGCGCAACCGGCTCCCACTGTTCCGTGCGAATGAGGGCGCCGGTAATGGCGCCCAGTACCGCTCCGCCGGCGGTAGTCGTCAGGATGACGGCCCCGTACATGGCGCGGTCCAGGGCGTCGAGCCCATCGTCTTCGTCGGCGCCGCCGACGATCGCCACAGTGCCACCGAATGCCAGCCCCACGAGCGCGCCGATACCAGCGCCGCGGATCCAATGCGAACGTCTGCCCGCGCTCGCGTCGATCGACTCGAGGACGTCACGGGGAACCGACAAACGGTCTCCATTCTCGAGGGTCAGGTACAGAGTCGCCGAGTCGATCGACGCGAAACTGCCGATGACCCGGTCAGGCGTCACGGGGGTGGCCTCCACCCGGATGCGCGTGCCCCGTGCGAGACCGTCGCCTGCTTGAGCGCTCAGCGGCTGCGAAGCCCCGAAGGT
>JBDHDN010000444.1:0-3553 GCA_039591485.1 Gemmatimonadota bacterium | reverse complement strand
CAGGGACTCCTGTTCCTGGCGGTGGTCCTGTTCGGCGTGTTCTGGTTCGTGGGGTTGTTTGGGGCGGGCACCTTGGTGGATGCGCTCGAAGTGGGTGTGTTCGAGCAACGGGTGAGTCCCGCCGTCATCCGTGCCGTCGACGCGCTGCTGCCTTTCCCGCACGAGCACCACATGGCGCCGGTCGAGTTGGATCTCGCGGTGCCGGCGTCACCAGCACACGATGTCTCGGTACTGACGATCGAGCGCACGGTGCTCGGCACGGAGTACCGCGTGACCGCTCCGGCGCTCACCGCCTGGCAGGAAACCCTGCAGTTCGTCCACGACTTCCTCGTGGGGCCGTTCGGCGCGGTGACGATGGCACTCAGCTACGCGCTCGCGATCGTACTCCCGATCGTCACCACGTTCTTCCTCGTGTTTGGGATTCTCGAGGACTCCGGGTATTTCCCGCGGATGGCCATCATGGTGAACCGAGTCTTCCGGTTCATGGGCCTGAACGGCAAGGCGGTCCTGCCGATGATCCTCGGGCTCGGCTGCGACACGATGGCGACGATGAGCACGCGCATCCTCGAGACGCGCAAGGAGCGCATCGTCACGACGATGCTGCTGGCGCTGGCCGTGCCGTGCTCTGCCCAGCTCGGCGTTCTGTTGGCTCTGATGGCCACGCTTTCCCCCGCGGGTGCGCTGGTGTGGCTCGGCATCGTGGTGGGTGTGATCGTCCTGGTCGGCTGGCTCACCGCCCGAGTGGTCGGCGGAGAGCCCGGCGACTTCATCCTCGAGATTCCGCCGATGCGGCGTCCCCAGCTGTCCAACATCCTGGTGAAGACCGCCAGCCGGCTCAACTGGTACCTGCGGGAGGTGATCCCACTCTTCGTCGTCGGCACCGCCGTGTTGTTCCTGCTGGACAAGGTCCATGCGCTCACAGTGATCGGGCACACGATGGAACCGCTGGTGACGGGCTGGCTTGGTCTGCCGCGGGAGATGGCGAACGCGTTCCTGATCGGGTTCATGCGGCGGGATTTCGGCGCCGTGTACATCCTCGATGCGGCCACCGGGCCGGTACCGGCCCTCGGACCGCATCAGATTCTGGTGGCTATGGTGACGATCACGCTATTCATGCCGTGCTTCGCGAACTTCCTCATGATCGCCAAGGAGCATGGCCTGCGTGTGGCGTGGCGCATGGCGGCCTTCATCTTCCCGTTCGCCTTCTTCATGGGGGGCGCGGTGCATCGGATTGGAACATGGCTGGCGAGTATCTAAGCTGTCCGTTTTGCGGCTTCGAGTTCTCGAAGGAGGACACCCTGTGCCATCATGGGTGCCCGCTCGGGGCGACGTGCACGCTCAGCCGCTGTCCCAATTGCCAGTACGAGTTCGCCGAGAAGCCCAAGGCCGTCTCGTGGCTTGCGGGACTCCTCCGGGGCGGCCGCCGACCGCAGCAGGATCTGCCGGAGCACGTCCTCACGGTCCGCGACCTCCGGGCCTCCGAGCGCGCCCGGGTGCTCTGCCTCGGGGGTGGCACTGCGTCGCGGCAGAACAACCTGGCCGTGTTCGGCGTCGTGCCGGGTGCCGAGATATCGGTGGTGCAACAACGGCCGGCTCCGGTGCTTCGCGTCGGCGAGACCGAACTGGCGCTCGATCCGGCGATCGCTAGGGATATCCTGGTGGAGCGGCTCGACCCCGAGCCCGCGGGGCGGTGAGTGAAGGCGCCGTTCATCTAGTCTTCATGGTTTCTTGGCAGCAGATTGTGTAGTCCGTTCAATGGCATTCTCTGGTGAGGACAACATGGTGAGGTTCGTGACGCGTCGTTCCGCGAGCGCGGCTGTGGTGCTGCCGCTTGCCATCGGTTGGCTGGCCGCGTGTCAGCCGGCGCAGCCGGCCGAAGAGACCGGTCAGGAGCTGCCGCCTGCGACCGATCTCATCGCCGCCTCGGCGGCCATAGGGTTGCCGACGGGGGTCGCGGCGGACGAGCTGCCCAATCGAGACTCCGATGCGGCGGCGACGTACGTCGAGTACTGTGGGGCGTGTCACGGCATTCCGAGCCCTGCCGCACATTCGGCGACGGACTGGCCTGTCGTGCTCCGGCGCATGTGGTTCCGCACTGAGGGGCTGCCGGCGAGCTACAACGTCCCGGTACCAGAGTCGGCGGAGCGCGTCCTCATCCTGAACTACGTGCTCGACAATGCACTGGAGGTTGCGTCGACCGACCTTCCGGGCGGTCCGGGACGCGATCTCTTCACCAACACCTGCAGTCGCTGCCACGAGCTGCCCGACCCGAGTCAGCACTCGGCCAAGGACTGGGCGGCGGTCGTGATGCGCATGCGACAGCACATGGTGCAGATGCTCAGAGAATCGCCGCCGCAGGCGGACGTCCAGGACATCATCCTCTATCTCGAGCGGGCCTCGCAGGCGCGGTCCTGAGCGCCGGGAGTCCCAGGGGGAAGCGCACGGGGGCGGCTCGGAGAGCCGCCCCCGTGTGCGCGTCATGCCCCGTGCGGCTGGGGCCGGCGTTCAGTGGGCTTACGTCTCTCGGAGGATCGTCGCCGCGACGGCGGCCGTCGTCGCATGAATCGTCACCGTGTCATCCTGCTGCAGGGCATAGCCGCCGGCCAGCACGATCGCGACGGGCACTCCGGCCCGGCGCAGGATCTGGAGCACCGATTCGTCCCTCCTCCTGAGCCCCCCCATGGTAAGTGCGAGTCCGCCCAACTGGTCCTCGGCGTACGGGTCGGCCCCTGCCAGGTAGAGCGTAAGGTCGGGTCGATGTTGCTCGACGATCCGAGGGAGATGCTCCCCGAGCAGGCTGAGGTACTCGGCGTCCCCCGTTTGGTCCTCGAGGCCAAGGTCGAGGTCGCTAGGGGGCTTCCAGGCGGGGTAGTTGTGCTCTTGGTGCATCGAGAGTGTGAACACTGCGGGATCGTTCTGAAAGATCGCGGCGGTACCGTTGCCATGATGGACGTCGCAGTCCACGACGAGCGCGCGCCGGATCGCTTCGTCACGGATGAGCATGCGGATGGCGACCGCGACGTCGTTGATGAGGCAGAAACCCTCGCCGTGGTCCGAGAACGCGTGATGGAATCCGCCGCCTAGGTGAAACGCGATTCCGTGCTCGAGCGCCAGCCGGCCGGCGAGGTACGTGCCGCTGGCGCACAGCCACATGGCCTCGCGGAGGGCTGGCGAGAACGGTACCTCGAGCGCGATCTGCTCACTGACGGACAGCGCGCCCATCCGGATCTTGCGCACGTACGCCGTCGAGTGGACCAGCAGCATGTCTGCGTCGTTCACGGGCTCGGGGACGACGATGTCCGCCTCGGCGATCACTCCCTCGTGCACGAGCCGATTGCGTACGAGCCGGTACTTCGCCGTCGGGAAGACGTGCGGTCCGATGTCCACTTCGTATGCCGGATGGTGGACGACTGGGAGGACCCTCACGGCTCCGTCACCAATCTGAGCCCGCGATACACGGGGGCCGCTTCCTCGCCGCGCGCGTCCTTCGTCCTCGTCGATGCCGGAGCGCTGGTCAGGCGTACGTCCAGCTCTCGCCGGGCTTGATCACCTT
>JBDHDN010000443.1:0-3555 GCA_039591485.1 Gemmatimonadota bacterium | reverse complement strand
TTGCCTGCCGTCGTGACTGCAGACAAAGGCCTCAATGAACCGCGGTATCCGGCACTGCGCGGCATCATGATGGCCAAGAAGAAGCAACTCGAGGTGAAGGACGCCGGCCTGGAGGCCGGTGGGCTCGAGGTCGTATCGCTGAGCCATCCGCCGGAGCGCAAGGCCGGCCGGATCGTTGGCGAGGGTGCGGAGGCCGTGCCCGCTCTGATCGAGGCACTCAAGAACGAAGCGAAGGTGCTCTGATGCCGGACGTACTCGCAATCCTGGAGCAGCGTGGCGGGACCCTCAAGAAGGTGTCGCACGAGACGCTGACGGCGGCCCGCCATCTCGCTGATGGGTTGAACGGCGAGGTCCACGCACTGCTCATCGGTGCTGCCGGTGGCTCGGGAGACGGACTCGGCACGTTCGGTGCCGACAAGGTGCTGCTTGCCGCCGACGAAGGGCTTCGCGACTACCAGGCCGACCGCTATGCCGCGGTCGCTGCCAGCGCCGGCGACTACCCGGTCGTGGTAATTGCTGCCACCGCGCTCGGCAAGGATCTCGCGCCGCGGGTCGCCGCCCGCCTGGGCGGCGCGCTTGCCGCAGATGTCACCGAGGTCCGATATGAGGACGGCATTGTCGTCACACGGCCGGTCTATGCGGGCAAGGCCATCTACACGCTGAAGGTCACGGGATCGCCGTGCGTCCTGTCGGTCCGGCCAAATGCCATCACTCCGGAGCAGTCGGAGAAGGCTGGGACCACGGAGATGATGCCGGTGGCGGCCGCGGACCCGAGAGCGAAGACCGTCGAGGTGAAGCAACCCGAGAAGGCGGCGCTCGACGTGGCCGAAGCATCGGTCGTGGTCAGTGGCGGGCGCGGACTCAAGGAGCCCGAGAATTTCGGCCTACTCGAGGACCTCGCCGGAGCGCTCGGTGCGGCCGTTGGCGCATCCCGCGCCGTCGTTGATGCGGGCTGGCGCCCCCACGCCGAGCAGGTCGGGCAGACGGGCAAGGTCGTGAGCCCGAACCTGTACGTCGCGGTCGGGATATCCGGCGCCATTCAGCATCTCGCAGGCATTCGAACCGCGAAGACGATCGTCGCCATCAACAAGGATCCCGACGCGCCGATCTTCAAGGTGGCAGACTACGGAATCGTCGGTGATCTGTTCGAGGTCGTGCCGAAGCTCACGGAGGAGATCAGGAAGGTCCGGGAGGGGTGACATCATGAAGGGGCCCGTACGGCCGGCAGCCGTCCAGGCGACGCTGCCGAGCGAGCGTGTGATTTTGCAGGAGCCGCCCGGCGAGGAACGGATCGATCTGGATGTCGTCTTCGTGGGGGCCGGCCCCGCAGGTCTCGCCGGGGCCATCGAACTGGCCCGACTGGTGCGCGGAGACAACGAGTCGAGTGGCGGTATCGGAGACGTGTCGATTGGCGTCCTGGAGAAGGCGGCCGCGCTCGGTGAGCACAACCTGTCCGGTGCTGTGGTGAACCCCCGGGCGTTTCGGGACCTGTTCCCTGAACACGCCGATGGCGACTTCCCCCTCGGACAGCCGGTCCCTAAGGAGTCGCTCTACCTCCTCTCCGAACGGCGCGCACACCGGCTGCCCATGCCGCCTTCCATGCACAACAAGGGGAACTACGTCGCATCTATCTGCGAGATCGTCCGCTGGCTGGGCGAGAAGGCGCAGGAGCTGGGCGTGGATGTCTTCCCCGGTTTTCCGGCCGGGGCACTGCTCACCGACGGCGACAGCGTGCTGGGTGTGAGGACTGTCCCCTCCGGACTCGACCGCGACGGGAACCCCATGAGCACGCACATGCCGGCGGCCGACATCGTCGCTAAGGTCACCGCCCTGTCGGAAGGCACCCGGGGCATGTTGACGGAGGCGTACCGTGAGTGGCAACGCATCCCGTCCTCTAACCCGCAGGTGTATGCACTGGGCGTGAAGGAGCTGTGGGAACTCACGCGACCGCTCGACCGGGTGATCCACACCATGGGCTGGCCGCTGCCGAGGGATGCCTTCGGCGGGAGCTTCATGTACCCACTGGAGCCGCACGTCGCCGCACTCGGTCTGGTGGTCGGGCTGGACTACCCGTACCGCGATCTCGACGTCCACGCCCTGCTGCAGCGGATGAAGTTGCATCCGCTGTTCAGGCAGTTCTTGGAGGGAGGAGAGCTGCTCGAGTGGGGAGCGAAGACCATCCCCGAGGGCGGCTACTATGCGTGGCCGGAGCGGCTGTCGGGGGATGGGGTGTTGCTCCTCGGCGATGCTGCGGGATTCGTCGACGTTCCCTCACTCAAGGGTATACACTACGCGGTCCAGTCCGGTATCTATGCGGCGCGAGCGATCTTCCAGGCGCTCAAGGCGGACGACACCTCCCAAGCGACGCTCGGCGAGTACGACCGGCTGGTCCACGGCTCCTACATCCGGGACGATCTGTATCGCACCCGGAACATGCGGCTCGCGTTCAAGGACGGCTTCGTCCGCGGCGGGATCAAGGCAGGCCTGATGACGCTCACGGGTGGCCGGTTCCCGGGCCGGAAGATTCCGATGCACCGCGACGCCGACGTCGAACGAAACCCGGGTGGGGGTGTTCCGTTGCCCGCCGACGATCCGCTGGTCGTGAGCAAGGTGGACGCCGTGTTCAAGGCCGGCAATGCGACGAGGGATGACATTCCCACACATCTGATCGTCGGGACGGACGTTTCCACCGACACGGCGGAATTCTACGCGCACCTATGTCCCGCGGGCGTGTACGAGGTCGCCGACGTTCGTCTCGTGTTGAATCCGCCCAACTGCGTGGACTGCAAGGCAACCGACATCGTGGGGCCGCGCTGGACACCTCGCGAGGGCGGTGCCGGGCCGGCCTACAAGCGGATGTAGGCCGGAACCTCGCGCTCAGTACGGTGCGAGGGGGACGTGCACCGGCTCGTTGAGGAGAATGGCCGGTAGCGTATCCCCGGGTGGAATTTCCTGGCGGTCCTCGGGCACGATCATGAGCGCGTCTGCGCGAGCCATCGAGCTCAAGATCCCCGAGCCCTGCGGACCAGTAAGCCGCGCGGTCAGCGCACCGTCCTCCACCGTGAGCCGCACCCTGAGAAAGTGTTGCAATGTTGCCTGCGTGGTGATGCGCTCGCCGACCCGGACCGGCGTCGTGCGGCGGAACGGTGCCGCATGACCCATGAGCCGCCGGATCGCCGGGCGGACGAACAGCTCGAACGTCACCATCGTGCTCACCGGATTGCCGGGCAGTCCGATCCACGGAACTCCGGCGTAGCGACCGAAGCCAACCGGGGCGCCGGGTCGCATCCGCAACCGCCAGAACAGCGGCTCGGCCCCGCCTTCCTGCAGCAATGCGCGCAGATGGTCGTGCTCGCCCACGCTCATGCCACCGGAGGTCACGAGCAGGTCGGTGTTTGCGGCCTGCTCGAGCCGCCTCCGGATATCGGCGAGATCGTCCCGCGCGATGCCAAGGTCGATCGCATCCGCGCCTGCCGTCTGTGCCATCGCCACCATCGTGTAGCTGTTGGACGAGGGGATCTTCCGGCCGGTGAGGATCGCGTCCCGGTCGCTGGG
>JBDHDN010000442.1:0-3902 GCA_039591485.1 Gemmatimonadota bacterium | reverse complement strand
CTAGGGAACCGAGCGCCTTTGTGTAAAGCGAGTTTATCCGGGTGATGGCCTCGAAGGCACGACTGTGGACCGCGCCGAACTCCTGGTTCGACGGAACGTCCTCGACCGCGTAGGTTCCTATCGTCTTGACTCCTTCCCTGTCTTCGAAAGGGTAGGGCGCGTCACATCCGTCGCGCAAGCGCTCCAACTGGAGGACGAGATCCTCGGCCAGGGAGCGAATACGGTCGATCGCCTTCTCGGTGCCGCCCTCGTTTTTGGTCACCTTGATGAGGAGGGAGAATGCAGCGAAGGTCCTGTGTAACTCGGCAAGCACGTCGAGATCGGAGCGCAGGCACACCAGAACAGTAACAAGGCGCCGCGCCTCCGCGAGCACGGCGTCGGAATCGGCGATTCGTTCCCAGGCCTGGGGATGGTGGATCAGGCGCAGCGCTAGCGTCAGCCTTCGCTGAATATTGGCGACGTGCTCGGCGCCCTGTTCCCGGAGCTCGAGGCGCTCGGAGAGCGCATGTTCCAGGACGTTTTTTGCTTCGGCAGAGGTGGCGACGGTCAGTCCGAATTCCCGGGCGTCAATCTGATAGCCGGCCGCCAATAGATGAAGGGCCTGCGCAGCCTTCACCGCGGTCTGATTCAGCTTGTGGTATCGCCGGCGCCGCTGGAGGGCCTTCTCGGCACCGGCTTCGACCAGACGACGCGATTCCTGGAGCACGCGGTATGCAGTGCGCATGTCCTCCGGCGGATCGAGGGACGTATCGGGCGGAAGCCCGAGCGGCGGCGAGGATGGTATCGCACCCTTGAAGTAGCGATTCAGGATCTCCACGGCAGCCTGAAGATCTTGCTCCCCCTGCACCATCGTCGCAGTCGGCACTAGGTTCGATGCCGGCACCTGCCGGCCCAGTTCGTGCGCGTAGAAGGCCATCGTCACCTGCCTGGACAATCCGTCAAAATCACGCAACAGAATCGTGCCTGGATCCTGCAGGTGAAACACGCCGGTAGAGGCCTCGCGGCGTGCGCTCTCGATACGGTCTCCATCGGCGGGGTGGGTATCGAGAACACCCGTCCTTGCCACCCGAACGTGCTCCTGAATCTCCTGGCCCACCTCACTCGGCAAGCGCTCTGCGTTTGCCTGGATTAGCGCGGGGAGATCGTCTGCGAGCTGCCCAGCGTGCCAGGAACTCCCGAGGGTGCCGAAGGCCTGCTGGCTGGCCGCGTTGAGCTCCTGAAGCCTGAAGACCGTGCCCTCGAAGGCTTCGCTTCCCGCAACGCGCGCTTCGTAGCGGTCCGCGTCGAACTCCATTTGTCGTAACATTAAGCAGCTGATGACGTGGCCGGCCATCATGAGAGCCCACAGTAAGCGGCGTGTCAGCCAGACGAAGACGCGGGCGATGTTCAGCACGATCATAAGCCGCCAGTCCGTCCCCTTCGACCACCGATCGAGCCTGATGTCCCAGGCGTCGCGCTCGTAGACAACGCGGGCGAACCAGTGATTGACTGCGCGGATTACATACGTCAGGCGCATGCCGGTTCCCTGCGCGAAATGTCCGAACTCGTGGGCCAGCACACCGGCGAGTTGCCTCAACGTCATTCCCGCGACGAGCGGCAGCCCAATGGTCAGCACCAGCTCATTCGTGGCCAGGCTCCACATGCCCCGGCGGAATCCGGCCGACGCGTTAACTTGGTGATCCACGTGGATCCGTTCGGGTTTGGCCGCACCGACCGCCGCACACAGACGCTCAACGAAGGCAAACAGAGTCGGCTGCTGCACGGGATCCAGCGCAACCGGCTCCGGAGGCTTGGGACGGCGGGCAAAGATCGGCTTGATCATGAACAGTAGCAGGATCGAGCCGACGATCAGCGGCGTCAGGTAAGCGAAAGTTGCGACCTGGATCGAACCCCGACCGCCGCTCATCGCCTTGAAGATCGTGACATTCTCCGCAGCGTGCCAGAACAGGCCCCAGCCCACCAGCACGATCAGTGCGAGATAGATCAGTGGGAGCAGGACCATGGCTGCGGCTACCAGAAACAGGGCCAGGCGATACAGAATCGAGACGCGCACGGGCTCGATCGGTTGCGCAAAGGGGCTGGTGAGACGCGAGATCTCCTCTGCAGCGCTGGCGCGGGCTTCACTCACCGGGAATCCTTTGGGGTAATTTTAGCCGATGTCCTGTCTCCGTGGAACGGCATCGGCCGAGATCGCGTGCAGCCGTTGGGCGTTGGGATTCTCGAGTCATGTCCGAACGAGGGATCTGACCACGAATTCCGACCGCTTGGGCTAGCGAGTGCATGATACGCAGATTTCAAGGTACCCTTTCCGCAGTCAACCAACAGTCAGGAGTACCAAAGGCAAGGAGACCAGCGAATGGACGGCTTGTTCGGTCGTGGTCTCGCGACAGCGATCACGTTGCTGGTGTGCTGCTGCGCCCTGAGTGACTCCTTTGATACGACACCCATCAAAGCGCACTACGATCCAGAATCTCCACAGATCGCAGGTCGGGCACCTTCGAAAGCCGTGCAAAAGTTCCAGGCGGAGACACTGTCCGTTCTGCTACAGGAAATGGCGGACGACTACGGTGCGTCGCCGCGTTGTCCTCTGCCTCGATCGGGCTTCGAGGACAGTCCCTGTATTCTCTGGGCGATTCAACAGATGCTTACCACAAGCTCGGCGTCCGATGGAGCCGTGGGCGGCGCCTTCCGCATACCCTACTTCTGGCACTGGACCGAGCC
Organism: Gemmatimonadota bacterium; assembly: GCA_039591485.1. Taxonomy (GTDB): domain Bacteria; phylum Gemmatimonadota; class Gemmatimonadetes; order Gemmatimonadales; family GWC2-71-9; genus JAOTVV01. The sequence continues at coordinate 1,181 of JBDHDN010000442.1, read as the reverse complement.
CAACCCGCGATTGTCCATTGTCAAACTGCCGGAAGAGCGTCCGCTGGGTGAGCTACCGCCCCCAGAGGAATACAGTCTTTACAAAAGCTATGGCACCATTGACCGCATTCCCATGCTCTACTTCTCCGACCTCGTTGGCGACGTCTCGCGGTACCGTCATCCCACGGTCGGGGAGTTCATGACATTTGGGTGGTGCAGCGAGCGGGAAATGGCTCTCTGTGCCCTGCTGCGCACTTGGGGCTACGGCGCCAAGGTACACCAGTCCGGTATCCACGTGACCACGCGAGTGTGGCTGGGTGGAGAACCACGACCGACGGAGGCGCTGCTGGACACCACGTTTGACAGTGCAAGGTTGCTAGAGGCGACCCCACCCGATTTTGAGGCATGGTCGAACGATTTTGGTGAGGGCGCGGATGTCTCATACTACAACCGCGTGTGTCAAGACGAAGAACTGCACGGGCAGTTACGGGAGATGCGTGTACCGGAGTCCGCTCGCGAGCGCTTGACGAGCCAGGCCGAGCATTATTTCAGCGGGCCCTAATCGACGAACGCGATGTGTGATATCAGCACGCCATCCAATTTCTGAGCAAGGCATTCTGTAGCGTCCCGCAAAGACCGTCGTTTCGGGTCTTTCAAGAATAGCGCCACGATCAACGGCAACGACGCGTCGCGGTCGCGACCCGTGCCCGGAGGCGTACACGACAGTACGTCGAGGACGCGGGGCGCGAGGACGCCCGGTTTTGCCGGAGATTCGTCGTTGCAGCCGTGGGTTCATGAATAGTCCGGGTTAGGGTCCTGCACGACGAGATCGATGCAGACACTCCGGTCACTTCGTCGCGACGGACGTGAAGCCAATGACGTTCGGAAGCGACCAGAATTAGGAAGTGTGAGCGTTTCGTGCGTTCTCTTGGCACTTCGAACCACGCACCGGTGGTCAGCAGCTAGGAGAAGCAACGTATTTGTACCCTACGCCGTTGACATCCGGTTGCCGCCCGTCGGCCGCGAGAGCGACTGTGTGCGTCGGCCACACCGTTTTCCGGGATTACTTGAAGAACCTTCGAAAGGTGCCCGGACCGATGCACTTTTCTTGGCTGCCATCGGTGGACCGGCGTACGTTCATGCCGGGTAGCTCGGCAAGGACTAGTCGCGCGAAACCGACTCGGCACCGAGTTGGCTCGGGC
>JBDHDN010000441.1:0-3559 GCA_039591485.1 Gemmatimonadota bacterium | reverse complement strand
CTTGCCGGACAGGATCCTCGGGTGCACGTGCTCCATCGCCCGGGCAAGCAGGGACTCGGGAAGGCCTATCGAGCGGGGTTCCGTTGGGCGCTCGACGGGCCGTACGAGTTCATCTTCGAAATGGATGCGGATCGTTCACACGACCCGCGGCACCTCCCCGAGTTCCTGCGAGCAGCAGAGGACGCCGATCTCGTCCTTGGGTCGCGCTATCTAGACGGCAGGGTGACCGTCGTGAACTGGCCGATGACCCGGCTGCTGTTGAGCTACGGCGCCAACGTCTATGCGCGGCTGGTCACAGGGTTGCACGTGTGCGACTCCACAGGCGGATTCAAGTGCTTCAGGCGACGCGTGCTCGAAGCGATCGACCTGGACGCCGTGCACTCGAACGGCTACTCATTCCAGATAGAGATGAGCCTGCGGGCGCAGCGGAAGGGGTTCAGGATCAAGGAGATTCCCATCGTGTTCACGGACCGCATCGAAGGACACAGCAAGATGTCCGGCGCGATCATCCGTGAGGCCGTCATGATGGTATGGAGACTGCGGATGCAGACGCTGTTCGGAAGGCTGTAGCGTGCCGGATCCGGCGGGGCACGAAGGTTCACCAGGAGTGCGGTGTGAGAGAGCGGCGATGATGCGACTCGACGGGACCGTCCTCTTCAAGATGTCGGGTTCGGGCAACGATTTCGTCGTGCTGGATGGCAGGAACACGCCACCGGATGCGCTTGAGCCGGAGTGTATCCGATCGCTCTGCCGCCGCCGCACCGGGGTCGGCGCCGATGGCTTGGTCGTGATCGAGCCGGGTTCTCGGGTGGGCGCGGTGCGATTCCACTACTTCAATGCCGACGGATCGCGCGCTGCGATGTGCGGGAATGCAGCGTTGTGTGCGGTTCGGCTCGCGGCATGGCTGCAGATGGTACCCCGGAACGGTCTGGTCCTGCAAACCGACTCGGGTGAGGTCGAGGCCCGCTGCCGAGACGAGATGGGAGAGTGGGCAGAGATCGAACTGCCTGCACCCACGCCCCTGACCGACATGCGGAAGATCGGTCTCGAGCGCGGTGAGGCGTCCGCGTACTTCACCACGGTAGGCGTGCCACACCTCGTCGTCCGCGTGGAGGACCTGTCGGCGCCTCATCTGATGGACCGGGGCAGGGTGCTGCGCTCCCATCCCGCCATGGGCACGGCAGGCGCGAACGTCAACTTCGTGTCTCAGATCGGTGAGTCGTGGTCCATGCGCACGTACGAGCGCGGCGTTGAGGCCGAGACCCTGGCGTGCGGAACCGGTGCCGTGGCAGCGGTGGCTGCCCTCAACCTGGTCGACTCGGTCCAGCTGCCCCTGCCAATCCGCACGCTCTCCGGCGCCACGCTTACCGTCTCGGCTGACACCTCGCGTGCCGGGAACCTGGCCCGGCCGAGACTCGCCGGAGAGGGCAGGCTCGTCCTTCGGGCGATCCTCGGCGGTTCCCAAGACTGTCAGTAGCCCGCCGGTTCCTGCGGCGACCGTCAGTGACGTGCGCTAGGCACCGCCGCCGACCCAGAATGTCGTTTTCCACAAGCGTGTGTATGTGTACTTAACATAACACATCTTATACGACATAGTTTGACTGCAGCAGAGTGATCATCCTGTGAGGGGCTTTCGCAGTCCGGGATGGTCACCCAGTGGTAGGAATCGGGGGGCGCTCTAGCGTCCTGCGGGGTTCGGCTTCGGGCGTCGGCCTTGTGCTACTCGCCTTCCGCAGCCGCCAGCAGCTCGCCGAGGCGGACCGCCGCTTCGGTCGCGCTTGGTGCGTCTGAGTATTCGTCGGACACTCGGCGGTACGTCTGGATCGCCGCCGTCGTGTCTCCGGCGAGCGAAAAGGCCCGCGCCGCATCGTTCAGGTACTGTGCGCTCACGAGGCCATACCAGGAGGCGTTGGCTGCATTCTCGTAGGCTTCGGCTGCTTCGCGCATGTTCCCGAGGTTCTCCAGCGCCGTTCCGAGGAGGTGGTAGGCCCCGGCCTCGAACTGCGGGTCGATTTCAGGAAGTGCGACCCGCAGTTCGTCGACTGCGAGGCTGGGCTCGCCCTGCAGCAAGCGCACCTGAGCCAGCAGGATGGTCGCCTCGCTCGCCGCAGTAGTCCCTCCGTAATTCCCTATCAGCCTTGAGAGATCCGTGGCCGCCAGCGGCAGATTGCCCGACTGGGAAGCGAATCTGGCCTGCTCGAGTTCCCGTTGCGCCGCGCGCTCCCTGCGGCTGCCATACTCCAAGAGGAACCACACACCAGCTGCGACGATGACGATCGCCGATAGCACGACAATGACTTTGCGCTGGTTCGCATTCAGCCACTCCAGCAGCTTCTCCGCCGGCTCTTTGGGTGTAACCTGTTGTTCCTGATTGACTTCGGCGTCTTTTGGCTTCTTCATATCGAGGTATCGTCCGCTCTTGTTAGTGCTTCTGGGACGTGAGACGGCCATCATACCGTCCGTGAATGCCCCTGGGGTGACTCGAACACCCGGCCAACGGTTTAGGAAACCGCTGCTCTATCCACTGAGCTACAGGGGCATCCAAAACATCGAAAACTAATCGGACTCGCAACCTTCTCCAACTCGGCGCCGTCGACCACGCCTCGCTTCGAAGGGGCGGCAGGATGTCCCGACGGGCGCTGCGTGGGTCATACCATGAACAGGCTGTGAAGTCGACGTGAAGTTGATAGCAGACTTGTGTGGATGCAGCTAACTATCTTACAATGAACGAGTTATGCTCTATCACGTTATGTGGAACATCGGATTTGTCCACATGGTCAACGCGAGCAGAGCGTGGCCCCGTCGTCGCGTGCCGCTCAAGTGCCAGGAGGCTAGTCGCGTCCCCGGCAGCTACAATCTCGACGCGACCGTCTGGGAGGTTGGAGACCCAGCCACGAATTGGCAGCTGGCGCGCCACGCGAGACAGCCACCACCGAAACCCAACACCCTGTACGCGACCGGAGACCACGATACGGACGGCTCGATCGTCTGTCACGGCGTCCGCTTCGCTCGCGATCGCGTGCGCACCACGTACACCGCGACGATCAGGATCAACACCGGGAGGATCAGGAGCGCGGCAAGGCCCGTATACCGGTGAATCTCGGGGCTCTCCATCAACGCGTCGATTCCGGTGACCACGCCGGCGTTCCGACCGACGACGTAGCCGATCACCGTCAGCACGACGCACCAGATCCCTGCCCCGAGCGCCGTGTAGCTGAGGAATCGGTCGAGTCGCATGCGGGCAACGCCGGCGGGTAACGATATCAGCTGCCTGATGACGGGGATGAGGCGCCCGCCGAACGTCGAGATCTCTCCGTGACGGCGAAAATACTCCTCCGCCCGCTCCAGTGAGGACTCTCGCATCAGAAAGAACTTGTGGTAGCGGTGCAGGAACGGTCTCCCTACGAGGACCGCGACATAGTAGTTGACCAATGCACCGATCAGGCTGCCAACCAGACCCGACCAGATCGCAAGGTAGACATTCATGCGTCCCTGCGCGGCCAGGTATCCGGCTGGAGGGAGCACGACCTCGGACGGAAACGGGAAGAAGGACGATTCG
>JBDHDN010000440.1:0-3559 GCA_039591485.1 Gemmatimonadota bacterium | reverse complement strand
TCTCGGCCTCACGCGTGCTGATCACCTGGGCGCCCAGCGCGGCCTCGACCGTCTGCGTGGTGAGGGAGCTGACCTCCTGCAAGATGCGGAAGGTGACGTACCCGTCGTCGTTGATCGTCGGGATGACGGTGAGCTGGATGCCGACGTCGCGGTACTGCACCGTCTGGTCGACCACAACGTCGAGCCCGGTGCGGGTCTACTGCTTGAACGGGACCTGGCTCCCGACCAGGATCCGTGCCTCCTCGTTGTTGAGCGCCACCACGTGCGGCTGCGACAGCACGCTCACGTCGGTCTCGGTCGCCAGGGCGCGGATCACCGCACGGACGTCGATATCTTCGGTCAACCTGATGGCGCGCAGCACGAAGTCCTGGGTGCTGCCTAGTTCTTCATCGGTGAAGCGCTGGGCCCCCAGGCGCCCCGTGATCGATTCGGTTTCTGCCGTGTTGGTCGAGAAGATCGACCAGTTGATGCCGTACTGCGTGGCGTCGTCCAGCCGCACCTCGGCCACGTACACCTCGAGCAGCACCTGGGCGGGACGGACGTCGAGTGCCTCGATGGTCTCCCGCAGGATCGGGTAATTGGGCGGCTCGGTCCGGATCACGAGTGCGTTGGTGGCGAGATCGGGGACGATGGTCGTGCTCGCGCTGGGCCCTGCGTCGCCACCGCCGGCCGCTTGGTCGGCGGCGCCCTGGGTTGCGGTGGATGGGGACGGTGCCGTGATCGCCGGCAGCGGAGTGGCACGGCGCATGTCGAGCGCCTGGAGATCGCGCTGGCGGAAGCCCTCGAGCGTGTTGCTGAGGCTGCGGTCGCTCAGGGCCTGCACCCGCGGCCGTGGGGAGACCTGTGCGATCGTGACGCCGTACACCTGCGCCAGCGTTGCCGCCAGCTCCGACGCTGTGGCGTGCTTGAGCCGATACACGTAGGTCCGGCGGCCCGCCTCGCCGTCCACCCGGGCGTCGAGTTGCTGGAGCAGCTCGAGGTAGCGCGCGACGTTCGACGCGTGGTCGGTGATGAGGATTCCATTCGAGCGCGGCACCGGCTCGAGCCGGGCGAGCGGACTCGCGAGCTGCTCAAGCAGGGAGATCCCCTCGTCGGGGCTGATGTACTCGAGCGGGACCACCTGGGTCACCAGCCCGATGGGCCTGGGCGTCGGCAGCTCCTTGCCGAAGTTGATCGGCCCCGTCGCCGGCGCGTTCTCGGCCAGCGACACCTGCGCCACCGAGCCCCGGTTGATGAGAACCAGGCCCTCGCTCTCGAGGATCGCCTCGAGCACTCCGCCGATGTCGCGGAATGGCACCGGCGCAGGCGTCGCGTACGTCACCCGCTTCGCGGGTACGTCCTCGGCGATCAGGACGTTGAGGCCGAGTACCGTCGTGAGGCTGCGGATGACGTCCCGCACGTCGGCATTGGCGTAATTGAGCGTCATCCCTTGCTGCGCGACGGCCCCGGCGCAGGGGACCGTGACGGCGCCGAGGGTGACGAGCGATCCCGCAAGCAGCGGCCGACGCATCCACCCAGCGATCACTGCGACCTCCCCGAGAGTGACTGGAGCCTGAGCCTGCGCACGCCCGAACTCCCCCGCAACACCACCATCGTGTCGGAGATGGACTCCAGTTCGTACACGCTCACCCGGTCCCCGATGCGGTAGATCTCGGCACCCGGAATGGCAGGGTTCGCGTCGATGAGGGCGACCGCACCCGAGGGGCCGGTCGCCACGCCGAATAATTGCAAGCGGGGTGCCACCGGGGCGCTCGTGGACCTGGCCGGCTGCTGAGCCGCCCGTAGCGCGGGGGGCACGTACCGCTCTGCCGGGGGTTGCCGGTCTCGGTCGAAGGGATCAGTGCGGGCGATGCCCTCATAGGTGAGGAGTGCCGCCGCCTGGGCACTTGGATCCACTCCCAGCGCGGCCGGCCCCACGTCCTCAGCCGGTACCGACGGCAGCCGCACGCTGAGCGGGAGCGCCTGGAGCACGATTGCCATGACGGCGATCCCGGCGGCGGCGCGCAACAGCGTGCGGGCTCGCTGACGCGTCACTGTGTACCGCCGCGGTTACGGTAGTATCCGTGCAGGCTCACCGACGCCGTGAGCAGCTCGACCGTTCCCCGACCCGCCGGGACCTGTCCTACCCGCAGCTCGTCGACCACCAACAGCTTCTCCCCGTTCTGCAGGTAGAACAGCAGGTCCACCAGGCCGTAGATGTCGCCGCGCACGCTGATCCTGGCGGGGATCTCGGTGATGCCTTCGGCGTCCCCCGGTCGGCTGACGGCGTCCACCCGGTCCAACTCCACGCGGCTCTCGGTCGCGTAACGGTTGAGCAGGAGCTGAAGGCTCGACGCGGCGACGGCCGCCGTCTCGCCTTCGAGTAGCTGCCGGGCAGCGGCGGTCCGCTCCCGTTCCAGCACAGTGAGCCGGCTGCGCACGGCGTCCTCCCGCTCGACCAGCGACTCGAGTCGCGCCAGCTGCTCCGCGTGCATCGCGATCTGGTCCTCGCGCTCCAGCCAGCGTCGGACCTGGGGCAGCACCACGAGCACGGCGAGCAAAGCGACCGTGCTCACCGCCGCACCGCCGATGACGACGATCCGCTCGCGGCTATTGAGCCGGCGAAACGTATCGGAGAGCCAGCGAGAAGCTTTCATAGTCCTCGTTGCCGAGCTGCGTGCGCGTGGTCGCTGTGCGGAAGCGCACCTCGGACAGCGCGTCGCTTGCCTCGAACGTCGGAATGAGCAGCGCCGCGTCGCGGGCGTAGCCGTCCAGCTCCCACTCGTCCCCGGTGGCGCTGAGGCTGCGGAGGTGCGCTTCAGTCGGGAGCAGCCGGGTCATGAGCAGCAAGGCTTCGAGTGGGTCGGCTCGTTCCCGGGCGACCGCGGCCAGCGTGGTCACCTCCTCCTCGGCGGCGGCGATGTCTGCCAGCAGTTGCTGCACCTCGGCCGCCTCTGCTTGTCGTTCGCCAATCCGACGCTGGATCTCGTCGAGTGCGCGGGTCCGGCGCAGGTCCACCGACCACACCGCAGCAAAGAGCACGGCCACCAGGGTCGCCACTGCCAGGGCGCCGCGACGCCAGGCCCGCGTCTGCTGGCGACGCTCGAGTGCCGGAGAGGTGAGCGTGAGCTCGTCCGGCGCGTCGATGCCGAGCAGGGCGCCGCTCGCGCCGGCGAACGCCTCCGTGCTGCCCGTGGGCGGCGGGACGGGCTCCACGGTCACTCCCTCGGCACCCAGCTCTTCGGCCAGCGACTCGCGCCATGGATAGAGGAACGAACGGACTCCGCTGTTGGGCGCCGCGCGCACCGCTGTCACGATCGCGTGCACGTCGGTCGGGAGCTTGCGGATCGTCGCCACCGTGCCGTCTCGCAGCTCGACCACGGCACAGTCGCTGTCACGCGGGTCCGCCATGACGACGGTCGAGTGCGTGACACCGTGTGCTGCGAGGTGGCGGGCGAGCGCGACCGGGGCGGGCTCGACCCGCTCCACGGGCCCGAGCCGCGCCAGTGCCTCGGCCATGCGATCGAACTCCGCCGCCCGTGCGGCCACCACCAGATCGTCGTCGCGTACCCCGGCCACG
>JBDHDN010000439.1:0-3609 GCA_039591485.1 Gemmatimonadota bacterium | reverse complement strand
GTCGTGTACGTCCCGTCCCCGTTGTCCGTCGGCTGCGGCGCCGTCACCGGGTTCGCCCCCGTCACACTCACCGCCAGACTCGCCGCCTGCCCCGCCACCGGATTATCGCTCGCGTCCCGTACCGTCATCGTCACCATGGTCGGCGTACCGGCCGTCCCCGTCCCCGGCACCGTCGCCGTCGTGTTCGCCGCGCTCGGCAGCCCCGGTCCGACTTCGATCGGCGTCGATGCGGAGGTGGATGCCAGGCCGTCAGAACTGAACACCAGCGTCCGCGTCCCCACGGTCCCGGCGATCGACAGGTTGATGAAGCTCGCAACGCCCGCTACGGAAGAGACGACCGTCGTACCGCCAAGGGTCCCGCTGCCCGAGAGATTTGCATACACGGATTGAGCCGACACGTCCACCAGGTTTCCGGCATTGTCCTGCAGCTCGACCACCGGCTGCTGCTCGAGGGGCACGCCACTCTGGGCTACCGACGACGGCTGCGTGACGATCGTCAGCTTCGACGCTGGGCCCGGATTCAGCGTGATTGAAGGAGAGAACGTGGGGGCGACAGCCGCTGCACTGAAGGAAAGCGTGTAGGAACCGATTGTCCCGCTAATGGCGAGATCGGTGAAGACGGCTTGGCCGGAGGAGCTGGTCACCACGACCTGGCCACCAATGAGAGTACCGCCCGTCCCGGACGCGATCCCGGCCTGCACCGCGACCCCGGAAGTCGACACATCATTGCCGTTCTCATCCTGCAGCTGGATCACCGGCTGCTGGTCGAACGGAATGCCGCTCTGGGCAACGGTCGATGGGGCCGTTGTCAAGAACAGCCGTCCCGCCGTGCCCGCGGTGGCCGTCGCCGTGAACGGCACCGGCTCGCCCGAGAGACTCAACTCGGTCGTGGCGACGAGCGTGTTCGTTCCCGTTTCGATACCCAACGTCCATGACGTCACGGCTGCAATGCCGGTCCCGTCGGTCAGCACCGGTGTGGTCGGGTTGATCGCACCACCCCCAACCGTGACCGCAAAGGTCACCGGCACGGCGGGCACGCCGTTACCGTACTGGTCCGTCACCAGCACCGCGGGCGGTGTCTCGACCGGCGTGCCGGCAACCGCCGACTGATTGTTGCCGGCCTGAATCGCGATCTGCGTCGGCGTCCCCGCTGCGACCGTACTCGTGTACGGACTGCCGCCGATCCCCGTACCGCTCAACGTGACCGCGACATTGTCCGTTCCCGCCGCTGTCGGCGTGTAGCTCGTCGTATACGTCCCGTCGCCGTTGTCCGTCGGCTGCGGCGCCGTGGCCGTGTTCGCCCCCGTCACGCTCACCACCAGATTCGCCGCCTGCCCTGTCACCAGGTTCCCGGTCCCGTCACGCACTGTGATCACGATGGGCGTCGCTGCGCCCGCAGTGCCATCCGGCACCGCGGCGCTCGAGTTGGCCGGGCTTGCGCCGCCCGCGGCAACGGTGCTGCTGTACGGACTGTCACTGATCGGGCTGCCGCTCAACGTGATGGCGACCAGGTCGATTCCCGTGGAAGCGGGTACATACGAAGCCCGATAGGTGGTATCCGCCTGGTTCTCGGTGACCGCGGGGGTCGCCGTATTCGCTCCGGTGACCGAGATCGCGAGCGCTGCCGCCCGCCCCGTCACCTTGTTGCCGTACGCGTCACGCACCGTAATGACGATCGCGGTGGCGAGTCCGGCCGTGCCGCTGGGAACGCTCGCCGACGACTGCGAGGCCACCGCCGGGCCCGGGCTCACGAGACTCGCATACGGGCTGCCACTGATCGGCGTCCCGCCCAGCGTGATCGCGACGGCGTCGCTGCCCGCGACGACGGGAGTGTAGCTCGTGCGGTAGGTCGTGTCCGGCGCTTGGACGACTGCGGCGAAGGCTGCACCCGCATTCGCGCCACTGACGCTCGCGGCAAGCGCCGCCGCCTGGCCCGCAACCTTGTTACCGCTCGCATCGCGCACCGCGACGACGATACCCGTTACCGCGCCGGCCGTGCCCGTCGCCGGCACGGTCGCGCTCGAGTTCGCTGCACTCGCCCCTCCCGGCGTGACCACGCTCGTGTAGGGACTCCCTCCGATCGCGGTCCCGGCCAGCGTTACGGCGATCAGGTCGGTGCCGACAGCCGTCGGCGTGTATGTCGTCGTATAGGTCGTATCGGCGGCATCCAGAACCACGGCGGTAACCGGCGCGCCGGCGTTGGTGCCCCCGATCGACACATCGATGGTTGCGGCTGCACCCGCCACCCTGTTGCCGAATTCATCGCGCACGGAGATCCGGATCAGGGTGGGATTCCCTGCCAATCCGGCGGGCACGGATGCGGTGGATGCAGCGGCAACCGGTGGACCGGGCGCGACGTCGAACCCTCCGCTGGTCACGGACTGGAAGCCCGAGCTCGAAGCCGTGAGCGTGTACCCGGTCGCCGCCAGATCGACGACCAGGTTCGCGAACGTCGCCACGCCATTGCTGGCCGGCGCCGTCACCGTCGTGGTGCCCGAGAGACTGGCCCCTGGCGCGCCCGTGCCACCCGTGATCTGGAGCGATACGGTACCGCCAAAGCCGGCCGCAACGTTGCCCCCGGCATCCAGCGCCGTAACCTCGACGGCCGGCTGCATCACCGTTCCGGCAACGACATCGGACGGCTGGACGCTGAAGACCAGGCGCGCCGCACCGCCCGCGATGACATCGAACGGATTGCTGGTCGCGCCAGTGAGCCCGGCGCTGGTGGCCTGGAGCCGATAGCCCACGGCCGCAATGTCAATCGCAAGGGTCCCGAACGTCGCCACCCCACCGCTGGCCGGCACCGTCTTCGTGCCGGCGAGCGTGGCACTGCCGTCCCCGGTGCCCGGTGCGAGGGCGATGGTGATGGCTGCGGAATAGGCGGTGTCGAGCTGACCGGAGGCCTCGAGTGCCCGCACGACCACGGCCGGGTCGATGGTCGCGCCTGCCGCCGTGCTGGTGGGCTGGGTGGCGAACGCCAAGCGCGTCGCGGGCACCGCAACCGCAAAGTCCGCCGCCGTTTCGTCGTTGCCGCCGAACGCCACCCACGCGCTCGTGCTTCCAGCCTGGTCCGTCGTCCGCGCCTGCCAATGGTACGCCACGTCGTCCGGGAGCCCGGCGATCGTCGCCGCCGCCGTCTGCCCGCTGCTCACCGCCACACTCGATCCGGTCGGCGTTCCGGTAAACGCCTGGCCGAGCGGCTGCACTTCCACCTCCAGGCGCAGCACGTCGCCGACGTCGACGTCCTCGACCACACCCGTGAAGACCAGGCTTCGCTCGGGAACCGCGGAGCCCGTCGCCACCGGCGTCGCGCCGTCGCTACGGAGCTGGGCAAGCGACGCCGGCGCCGAGGGCGCTTCGGACACGGCGACGCGGAAGTCGGCTGCCCCTTCGCCGTTCTCACCGTACGCGATCCAGGCGCTCGCTCGACCCGTGATGTCCCGTGCGCGGAACTGCCAGTGATACTCGGTGTCGTCCGACAGCGGGCGGGCAATGACGGTCGCCTCCGCACTACTCGCGACCAGATCGCCGACATGCGTCGGCGAGTCGGTGAACGCCGTCCCCACCGGCTTCACCTCGACCTCGAGCCGTACACTGTCGCCGTCGGGA
>JBDHDN010000438.1:0-3617 GCA_039591485.1 Gemmatimonadota bacterium | reverse complement strand
AGCCTCCTCTTCCCCTTCCACCGCAAACGCGATCTTGGTTCCTCGCTGCAGCCATGTGGGTTGCAGACTGAGCCACACATCCTTGGCAATCCTGAACTCGCCGACGGCACCAGCCGCGAAGCCCGTTTCGGATCTGTACTTGGTCTTCGCGGGCGCATCGCCACTCAGATTGGTCATATCGACGCCGCCGAACGCGCCGACGGCGGCCTGGGCGGGAGCAGTCGGCACGATGAAGGCGGTGAGCACCAAAACCGCCAGGCAAGTGCGCAGAGTGGTGAGAGCCGTGGTTCTCATGGTGCAGCTAAAGATTCACGATCAGTCCGGGCGGGCAAGCAATCACAAATCCTTCCCTCTAGCCAAAGCCCACCAGCCGCTCCAACATTAGGCGGCACGAGGCGAAATGCCTCGCCGGGCTCGCGCGCCGGGGTAGGTCATAGCTGCCGCTGTCTACGGATTCGATTCTTCTATGAGTAGTCGAGTTGCGTTCTATACTGAGTTGAGCACGGCTCGGAGGCCTGATACGATTGAGCGTCGCCGGCGTGGAGGACACATGAAGGCATCAGGCGCAGTCGCTGTGTGGTCCGTCGGAATCCTCGTGCTCGGCGGATGCCTGCCGACAACGTTGCGAGCGCAGGGTGCAGTCCCCGAGTGGGAGAATCCCGCGATCTTCGCCATCAATAAGGAACCTCCACACGCGACCCTCTTCCCGTTTGAGAGTCGGACACTCGCGCTGGGCCGCGACCGCTCACAGTCGCGTTATTTCCAGTCGCTGAACGGCCGGTGGAAGTTTCATTGGGTGCGCGCCCCGTCCGATCGGCCGATCGACTTCTACGGCACCGGCTTCGACGACAGTGTGTGGGATGAGATTGCCGTGCCTGGGAACTGGGAGGTGCTCGGCCATGGCGTGCCGATCTACCTGAACATCCGCTACCCCTACGAACGGAATCCGCCCTTCATCCACCACCACTACAACCCTGTCGGGTCCTACCGGACTCGTTTCAGCATCCCGCCGGGATGGGACGGCCGGGAGATCTTCCTCCACTTCGGCGCCGTCAAGTCGGCGGGCTACCTGTGGGTAAACGGTGACTTCGTCGGGTACACACAGGGGTCGAAGACACCGGCGGAGTTCGATGTCACGCGGTTCGTCCACCAGGGCGAGAACCTCCTCGCCCTCGAGGTTTACCGCTGGAGCGATGGAAGCTATTTGGAGGACCAGGACTTCTGGCGGCTCAGCGGCATCGAGCGCGACGTGTTTCTCTGGGCCGCGCCGCGCGTGCACGTGAGAGACTACTTCGTGGTCGCGGGGCTGGACGACCGATATGTGGACGGCCCCCTCGAAGTCGTGGCAGATGTCCGGAACTACGGCGATGCCGCTGTCCGCGGATGGCGTGTGACCGCCGAGGTGTTGGATAGCGATGGCGCCTCGGTGCTCCCGGATGGCCCCCTCGCTGGCGGGGTCGCTGTCGGGCCCGACGAAGAGGTGACACTCAGCCTCTCCGACACCGTTCTGGCCCCGCGTCGTTGGACCGCCGAGACGCCGAACCTCTACACGCTTCTCCTTACGCTGACCGACGAGAGTGGAAACGTCGCGGAGGTCATTACCTCACGCATCGGGTTCAGGCGTGTGGAGATCGCGGGCGGGCTCTTGCGAGTGAACGGGGTGCCGATCGTAATCAAGGGTGCCAACCGGCATGAACACGATCCCGAGACGGGCCACGTGATATCGGAAGCCTCGATGCTCGAGGATATCCGCCTGATGAAGCAGTTCAACATCAACGCAGTGCGTACGTCTCACTACCCGAACGATCCCAGGTGGTACGAGCTGGCCGACGAGTACGGCTTGTACATCGTCGACGAGGCAAACATCGAGTCGCATGGCATGGGCTACGCGCCGGAAACGACCCTCGGCAACGATTCCGCGTGGCGCGATGCGCACCTGGACCGCACGCGCCGCATGGTCGAGCGGGACAAGAACCATCCGTCGATCATCACGTGGTCACTTGGCAACGAGGCTGGCAACGGCGTCAACTTCTACGCGACCTACGATTGGATCAAACAACGGGATTCCACGCGACCCGTGCAGTACGAGCGAGCCCTGCTCGATCGGAACACCGACATCTTCGTGCCGATGTATCCATCGCCCGACCGTCTCGAGCGCTACGTCGTGGAGCAGAGGGATCCACGCCCCTTGATCATGTGTGAGTATGCGCACGCGATGGGGAACAGCGTCGGGAACTTCACCGATTACTGGGAGATAATCGACCGGTACGACCAGCTCCAGGGAGGGTTCATCTGGGATTGGGTCGACCAAGGGCTCCGCACCACGACCCCGTCGGGCAGGACCATCTTCGGCTACGGAGGGGATTTCGGCCCGCCGGACACGCCGAGCGATGGCAACTTCGTGATCAACGGTCTCGTCCAACCGGATAGACGGCCGAACCCGCACGTGTGGGAAGTGAAGAAGGTGTACCAGTTCGTGCGGACGGAAGCCGTGGACTTGTCGGCCGGCGTCGTACGCGTCACCAACCGATACGCGTTCCGCGATCTCGCCAACATCCGGTTGGTTTGGTCTATGCTGGCCGACGGTGTGCCGATGGCCTCCGGTCACATGGACGACGTGCAGTTGTCGGCGGGGGAGAGCAGGGAAGTGCGTCTACCGCTACCGCGGATACAGCCCGTTTCGGGTGTGGAGTACCATCTCGAGGTCAGCTTTCGGCTGAAGGAGGCGGAGCCGCTCCTCCCGGCAGATCACGAGCTGGCGTGGGATCAGTTCGTGCTCCCGTTTGGTGGTCCAGTAGCACCACGACCCGTTGCTGACCTTCCGGTGCTCGAGGTGGAGCGTGACGGAAGTGCGCTCGCCATAGCCGGGATCGAGTTCGCCGCACGCTTCGACCTGGATCAAGGCGCGCTCACGTCGTACGTGTGGCGCGGCACAGAACTCCTGCTTCAGGCTCCGCAAGCGAACTTCTGGCGCCCGCCGACCGACAACGATTTCGGTGGCAACTGGCAGAGGCAACTCAGCGTGTGGCGACGCGCGGGACAGGATGCCCGCGCGACGATCGTCGATGTTGCCCGCCCGTCTGAGCATGAGGTGCGCGTCACCGTGCGGAGCCGGCCGGCCGGCTCCGAGGCTTCGTTGACCACCGAGTACGCGGTGCTCGGCAGCGGAGACGTGGTTGTGACGCACCATCTCTTACCGGGCTCGGACTCCCTCCCGATGATGCCGCGGTTCGGGATGTCCATGCAGCTGCCCCGGGCCTTCGCCAACATATCCTGGTTCGGGCGCGGGCCTCACGAGTCGTATTGGGACCGCAAGACGGGAGCCCGCATCGGACGATACGAGGCGACGGTTGGGGAGTTGTACTTCCCTTACGTGCGGCCGCAAGAGAACGGGAATCGCACGGACATCCGGTGGATGGCGCTCACCGACGACGCGGGTCGCGGGCTCCTGGTGACCGGCGATACCCTGCTCAGCGTGAGCGCGCTGCATTTCCTGCCGGAGGACCTTGACCCCGGAGACGAGAAGGCGCAGCGGCATGCGAGTGAGCTTGACGAGCGAAATCTCGTGCAGCTGCACATCGATCACGTGCAGATGGGTGTGGGCGGAATCACCAGCT
>JBDHDN010000437.1:0-9933 GCA_039591485.1 Gemmatimonadota bacterium | reverse complement strand
CCAGCGATCGTCCTGGGGCACCGCGACGGACGGAGCGAACGACCAGTTCATCCCCGTGGCCTTCACTTCCCTGGCCGTGATGCGGGCGATCTCCTCCACCAGCGCTGCGTTGCGCGTGGCCCCGAGACCGATGTTGTGCGGGAAGACCACCGCACCGATCACGTTCGCGTGCCCGTGGACGGCATCGACGCCATACAGCAGCGGAATGCCCAGCCGCGTCTCGAGAGCCTTCGCCTGATACATCTCGTACAGCGCCCGCCAGTCCTCGAAGCTGTTGGTCGCCGGGTCCGAGCCGCCGCCACTCAAGAGGGACCCCACCATGTACTCGCGCACGTGGTCGACGTCCTCCAGGAATTCCTGGTCCGGCTGCGTCATCTGGCCGACCTTCTCGTCGAGCGTCATCCGCGCCAGCAGCTCGTCCACGCGGTCGTCGAATGAGGTGTAGAGGGCCTGGCCGGACGGCCGTTCGGGGGTCGGGGTGCACGTTGCAACGAGTGTGGCTATTGCGATCAGACCAATCAGTCTCATGAGAAGTCCTCCTGAAGAGCTCCAGACACCAACGCGAGGTATGAGGTACCCACCGTCGGAACCCGGGCGTCGAGCGAGCCAGCACGTTGCAGGAACCGACTCCCGCGAGCCTGTGAGTGCAGGGAAGTATATCATCTCTGGCGGTGGCCTCCACGTGCCCAGCGCCGTTGGGGCCATCGGGCAGATCGCTGGCTCGAGTTATCTTGGAGGCTCTTCGAACCGACACATCGGGTCCGACGACACGGCCCGACCGTCCTCAGCTGCCGTGAGCCGAACGCCATGCCCAACCATTCCAAGATCTCCTGTGCGACACCGATCGCCGCGATAGTCTGGCTCGCCGGATGCGTCGCCTCCGGTCCCACGGATGCGCTGACGCCGGCGGTGGAGCCGCTCGCGTACACCGTGGACCTCACCGACCGGAGCGAGGACACCTTCAAGGTGCTCCTGCGCGTCGACGATCTGGATTCGGCAAACGCGATCTATCAGTTCGCATCGACCGCGCCCGGCACGTACCAGGTGATGGACATCGGACGCTACGTGCGACGGTTCGAGGCCGTCGACGCCTCCGGGGCGATCATTCCCTCCGAGCAGGTCTCCACGAATCAGTGGCGGATCAGCCGCCCCGAGGATGTGGCCGAGATCCGCTATGAGCTCGCCGAGACGTGGGATACGCCCGTTGACGAACACCCGGTGTATCTGATGGCCGGGACGTCGATCGAGGACGATCACGTCCAGATCAACGGCCAGGCCGTCTTCGGGTACCCGACGGGCATGCAGGCCCGGCCTATCCGGATCCAATTGGTGCGGCCCGACGAGTGGATCGTGGGAACGGCGCTCGAGACGGACACGGCCGGGTGGTACCGCGCCGACAACTACGATCACGTCGTGGACTCCCCGATCCTGACGGGCACGCTGTCCGTCGCGTCGCTGGACGTGCGCGGCACGGCCGTCGACATCTTCACCTACTCCAAGACCGGCGCCGTTGAGTCGGAGCAGATTCTCAACGCGGTGCGCGACATTCTGACGGCCGCTGCCGATTTCCTCGGCGAGCTTCCCGTCGATCGGTACGCCTTTCTCTTCCACTTCGAAGACGTGAGCATGGGGGCGTGGGAGCACTCGTACAGCTCGACCTACACGTTTGCCGAAGCGGACTTCGCGATGCTCCTGCAGCAGGAGCTTGCGAGCATCGTCGCCCACGAGTTCCTCCACATCGTGACGCCGCTCAACATCCACAGCGAGATCATCGAGCAGTTCAACTTCGTGGCGCCGACGCCGTCGGAGCACGTCTGGCTCTATGAGGGCGCCACCGAATGGATGGCGCAGATCTCGCAGGTGCGGGGCGGCGTCATCGATCCGGAGACCTACCTGGCTCGGCTCAGCGGGAAGCTCCGGGCGGATGCCGGCTACGATCCCGAGTGGAGCATCAGCGACATGAGCCTCAAGTCCTATTCGGCCAAGGGCCAGCAGGAGTGGGGCAACATCTACCAGCGCGGAGCCATCGTGGCCGGACTCCTGGATCTCGAGATCCTGTCGCGGTCGCAGGGTCGCCGCGGCCTGCGCGAAGTCCTGCTGGAGCTCGCCTCCACGTATGGCCCGGACACCGCCTTCGGCGAGGCCGGGTTCTTCGATGAGATCACGGCCATGACCTATCCGGACATCCGCCCGTTCTTCGAGCGCTACATTCGGGACACCGAGCCCCTGCCGCTGTCCGAGCTGTTTGCCCACGTCGGTGTCGCGTACATCCCGGAACGGCGCACGGGGGAGATGGACGCGTCGTTCGGGGTGCAGGTCGGGGTGCAAGGCGATCGCCTGACCTTCGTCGGTGTCGGTGCGGTGGCCGCCGCCTGTGGGCTGGCGGCCGGAGACGTCCTGCTCGCCATGGACGAGCTCGAGGTCACGATGGCTACCGCACAGCAGGCGTTCACCACGCTGCACTCGCTGGGGGTGGACGAACCGTTCGTGCTCAGGGTCATGAGGGGCGAGGACGAAGTCGAGCTGACGTGCGCGAAGCAGCTGGTGGAACGGGTCGAACGGCACGTCCTCCGATTCGATCCCGAGGCGACGCCTCAGCAGGTGGCGCTCCGGGAGGCCTGGCTCACCAACCTGCCGCTGCCTCACGCCGCACCGTAGCACAGCAATGGGGGCCGATTACGCACCGTGCAATGCGCTTATGGCAGCGGATCGTGAACCGGCCGGTACGCGAATACGCGGGGAGGAACGGTGATGACAGTCGTACCAACCCTTCGGCGGTGTCTGCTTCTCGCGATCGGGCTGTGGGGGGTATGCCTCGCCCCTGCAGCGGCGCAGTCGGAGAAGCCCAACGTCGTCGTGATGATGGTGGACAACCTCGGCTGGGGTGAGCTCGGCGTCTACGGCGGTGGCACGCTTCGCGGAGCGGCTACACCACGGCTCGACGAGCTCGCACACCAGGGCATGCGGCTGCAGAACTTCAACGTCGAGCCACAGTGCACGCCGACTCGCTCCGCCTTCATGACCGGGCGTCGTCCCATACGATCCGGGACGACACGGGTCGTGTGGGGCATGTTGTACGGCCTGACGAACTGGGAGATCACCATTGCCGAGCTCTTCTCGGAGGCGGGGTACGCGACCGGCATGTTCGGCAAGTGGCACATCGGCGACATCCCCGGCCGCTTCCCGACGGACCAGGGATTCGACGAATGGTATGGCGTCGCCAACACCACCGACGAATCGGAGTATTCGTCTCAGTTCCAGTACGACCCCGAGGTGGGTCGCACGCCCATGATCGTTGAGGCTCGTCGGGGTGAGGTGCCACGTGACGTGAAGGCCTACGATGTCCCGGCGCGGCGCGAGATCGACGCGGACCTGGCCGAGCGCGCCATGGACTTCATGCGGCGCAGCGTTGCGGCAACCGCACCTTCCGACGCTGCCGCACCCCGCGTTCGACGGCAGGACCGGCAACGGCCATTACGCCGACGTGCTGGCGGAGATCGATTATCGGGCCGGGCAGATTCTCGATGCCATTGATGCGCTGGAGATCGTGGACGAAACGATCGTGATCTGGTTGAGCGACAATGGCCCCGAGTATTTCTATCCGTGGCACGGGACTGCCGGCCCGTGGCGCGGGAACTACTTCACCGCATGGGAGGGCTCGCTTCGGGCTCCGTTTCTCGTGCGCTGGCCGGGGAGGATCCCGGCCGGGCGGATCAGCAATGAGATCGTCCACGTCGTGGACATCCTACCGACCCTGGCGCGCGTCGCCGGGTACCGCGTGCCCGACGACCGCATCATCGACGGTGTGGATCAGCTCGACTTCCTTCTCGGGGCACAGGACGCTTCGAACCGCGACGGTTTCATCGTCTACAACAACGATGACGTCTATGGGTACAAGTGGCGTAACTGGAAGATGCACTTAGTCGAGCTCGACCACATGAACAGTGAGCCCCGCGAGCTCAACGTCCCGCGTGTCTACAATCTGATCACGGATCCAAAGGAGGAGTACAACATGGCAGCGGAAGCCACGTGGGTCCTCCCGGTGATGTTCGAGAAGATAGTCGCGTTTCAGGCCACGCTCACCGAAGAACCGCCCATCATCATTGGCACGCCCGATCCGTACGAACCGCCGAAGTAGGGGGCCACGAATCTGGGAGACCTCCGATGCGCCCGCTTTTTCTGTTTTGCATTGCATGTTTGATGACCACTGGGGACGCGTCAGCGCAGGACTCAGCGCGTCTCCCGTCGATTGCCCTTCCCCCTGAGCTCGAGCGCGTTTTGCGGGACTACGAACGAGCATGGGCAGCGGGCGATGGCGACGCACTGGCTGCGCTCTTCACGCCTGACGGATTCGTCCGTGCCGAGGCGGGGTGGATACGTGGAACGGCGGCCATCACAGCGCGGTACGCCAACGCCGGGGGCGACTTGCGATTGCGGGCGCTCGCGTACGCGGATGGTGAAACGGTTGGCTACATCGTCGGTGCCTATGGGTACGGCGAGTCCGCCGCCGTGTCAGACCGTGGCTCGTTTGTGCTTGCTCTGCGGCGCGGTCCCGATGGTCGTTGGCGCATTGCGGCAGATCTGGATCACAGTATCTGACCGTCCACGGAGTCGCAGCTGGTGTTCCGATCTGAGCGATACCCTCAGCCTTGGAAGCTGACCGGTCCCACCCCACCGAGGCGGATCGAGACGCAGCGCCTCGTCCTTCGTTGCTGGGAGCCCGCCGACGCGCACCTGTTTGCGTCCGCGCTCAGAGTCAGTCGCGAGCATATCGGCGCATGGATTCCCCCGACCTGGGACGAGCCGTCGGAACTCGACGACATTGCACGGAGGCTCGAGCAGTTCCGGGCTGAGTTCCACGCCGGTATCGGGTTCGTGTATGCGATGCTTGATACCACCGAGACGGAGGTGGTGGGTGAGGCCGGCCTGATGCCTCGGCTCGGCCCCGGCGCGCTGGAAATCGGATACTGGGTGCACGTCGACCACGTTGGTCGGGGGCTCGGGACCGAAGCCACGCACGCGCTCACGCTCGCAGGCTTGGCGCTACCTCAGGTGGATCGAATCGAGATTCACTGTGACACGGCCAACGTTCCGAGCGCAGTGGTACCTCGCCGGCTCGGATATCATCTCACCCACCCTCCCGACCGCGATCAGTCCAACGCAGGTTCGCACAGCGAGGGAGACACCCTCATCTTCACCCTCGGGTCTATCGGCGAGCTGGCCGACTGGGCGGCCGGCGAGCCCAAGACATAGCAGGGGATTGGTACTGTCCAGCACAAAGCGACATAACGCTTGACGTTATTATCGTTACGCGTTATGCTCCTTTATGATCAAGAGCTTCCGCGATCGCGACACGGAACGCCTCTTCCAACGTCAGGCTGTGCGGAAGCTCGGTCCGGCTGTCCGCCGCATCGCGCTTCGGAAGCTGCTGATCCTCGATGCAGCCGGCGCAATCGGGGACCTGCGGATCCCGCCCGGCAATCGGCTGGAGAAGCTCCGGGGCAACCGGGCCGGGCAGTACAGCATCCGCATCAACGATCAATGGCGGATCTGTTTCCGGTGGCGGGCGGGCGATGCGTACGATGTGGAGATTGTGGATTATCACTAGGAGGACCTGATGGCGACGAAGTTGGCACCAATTCACCCGGGGGAGATTCTGCTCGAGGAGTTCTTGGGGCCCCTGGACATCAGCCAGTATCGGCTCGCCAAGGACATCAGCGTTCCCCCTCGGCGGATCAACGAGATTGTGCACGGGCAGCGCGCCATCTCGGCGGACACAGCGTTACGGCTCGCCCGGTATTTCGGTACAACCGAGCGGTTCTGGCTGAACCTGCAGACCCGGCATGATTTGGAAGTCCAGAAAGACCGGCTCGGGAGTCGCCTCGAGCAAGAGGTGCGACAAAGAACTGGCTGACAGGCAGGTGTGCTGACAGGCAGGTGTGTGAAGACGTGCACTCAAAAGGAGTTGGCACGCCAGCAAGATCCATTAGCTTGGAATCCGGGAGGGCTAGACCTAACTGGTAAGGCAGCGGTCTTGAAAGGACCTCGGGGGGATTCCGTCGGGGTCCTTGTGCTTCCGTCTCAGTCCTTTTCAGTCAGCGAATCGAAAAGGTCCGTGTCCAGCTGAGTCCGCTAGAATCGGCGTCGGCCTGCTCAATCTGCCCACAATAATGCCCACAGAAGGATGGGGTTCATCCGTATTCGCTGCGACGCCACACTCCAGGCACACCGAACTCGAGTTTGCGGTCCGATACCCGTTGGATGCGCACAGTGGACACCGAGTCCACAGTACGCTGCACAGCGTTGGCAAGCATTTGGCACAACTGATATGTTGGACCGCATCCAAATCCCTGATCCACTGCGTTAGGGAGGTGTGGGGTGAGGTGTGGAAGAGATGTTCTCGTAGGCCGGCTCGCTCTCGTTGGGCTGCTGTCAATCCTACCAGCGTTGGTCTTCGCCCAGGACGAACAAGCAGAGGAGAAGAAGGGCTTCTCTGTTACTGGGGTCCCGCTGGTGGACTACAACCGATCGGTTGGGGTAAAGGTCGGTGCGATCGGCATGGGGTTCTTTCCGATGTCAGGAGCCGATACGGTCTCCCCGTCGTCACAGGTGGGCGTGCTCGGGATGTACACCGGCAACAAGTCCTGGGGCGGTGCGGCCTTCGGGCGACTCTTCTGGAGTGAGGACACCTACCGGTTTCTGGGGGGATTGGGCGTCGCGTCGATCAACTTCCAGTACTACGACGACGTGGCCATCCCCGGCGGCGGGTTCATCGACTTCAACACCGGTGCGAGGTTCGTCTATGCCGAAATGAGTCGCCGGGTCGTCTCACACCTCTACGTGGGCGCGCTCGGCGCGTTCACCAATGTGAGAACGAAGTTCGACGTCGAAGGCACTCCTCAAGACACGACGCGCGAATGGATCAACGGTGTGGGCGTACCGCTACAGTGGGACACCAGGAACAACGTGTACAACGCGACGACCGGAGTGTACGGTGTCTCTCGGTTGATCTTCAACCAGGAGTGGCTGGGCTCGGACTATCAGTATACGAGCGTCAACTTCTCGCTCAACGGATACAAGAGCCTCTCCGACAAGGATGTACTTGCCGGACGGTTCGACATGTTCGTCGGGCTTGGAACCGTTCCGTTTGAAGGCCAGCGGGTCGTGGGCCGTGACGACATTCGCGGTTACTCAAAAGGTGAATACCGTGGTGAGCAGGTCTACGCTGCTCAGGTGGAGTACCGACGAAACCTCGTTGGGAGGTTGGGCGCTGTGGCCTTCGCAGGGCTTGCGATGGCCGTGAATCCGGATGAGGAGGATTCCACGCGCCCGCTGCTTCCGGGGGGCGGCGCCGGTGTCCGCTTTATGGCCATTCCCGAAGAGCGGATCAACATTGGATTCGACGCTGCAATCGGCAAGAATGACTGGGGCATCTACTTTCGGATCACCGAAGCGTTCTAACGCACCCGGTCGGACATGACGAGCCGACGCCAGCCACGTCGCGTGGTCGCCCTGCTGCTGACGGCGATTCTGGCGACGGGCACCTCAGCCTTGCAGGCCCAGGACTCAACGCAGGCTGCCGCCGAGTTGATCATGGGACGAGGGCTCAAGCTCGCAGCCTACCCCTACGCGTTCTACACACCTGAGACCGAACTGGCGTTCGGGGCGGGCGGCCTTGTCACCTTCTATACGTCGAAGCGACAAGCAGACCTTCGGCCTTCAAAGGTCTCGCTGTCCGGTTACTACTCGACCCGAAAGCAGTACAAGTTCTCGCAGACGACGCAACTGTACCTGGATGACAATCGGTGGTTCGTGGCCCTGCCCCTCGAGTTCGGGTTCTATGTCGACAAGTTCTGGGGTGTTGGCAACCAGACGCCTGAGATCGACAACGAGGACTACGATGCCAGGGTGTACGCAGGCCGTTTTGTACTCGAGGGCCCTACCCCCACACCGTTCTTCGACCGCGATGGGTTTGTATATCGGCTCTCGTATCGCGACATCACCGATCCGAAGGACAATCCGTTCCTGGCGGACTCAGCATTGGGAACGGAGGGCGGAATATCCTCGGGCGTCGGCTTTGACCTGGTCCGAGATTCACGCGATCACACGTTCTTTCCCAACGACGGGGGCTTCCACCGCCTCAACCTCCTATGGTACAGCTCGTTCCTGGGCAGCGACTATGACTTTGTTGACATCGAAGTCGATCTGAGACGCTATTTTGCCGTGGCACCAGACCAGGTCGTGGCACTGCAGATGTACGGGAGGTTCGTTCCCGGCAGCCCACCGTTCTACGAGACCGCAGCACTCGGCGGCGGTACCATCATGCGTGGGTACTTCTATGGCAGATATCGGGACCGATACCTCACGGCCGCACAGGTAGAGTATCGGGCCCACATCTGGTGGCGACTTGGCGGAGTGGTGTTTGCGGGGGCGGGTGACGTGTTTGGCAGTCCCGCAAGTGACTTGTCGTTCTCCAACCTCAAGTATTCGTATGGCTTCGGCCTGCGATTCCTGTTCAACAAGCAGGAGAAGACCAACCTGCGAGGCGACTTTGGCTTTGGGAAGGACACAAAGGGCGTGTACTTCGGGCTCGAGGAGGCGTTCCAAGAGCCAAGGCCCGGTATCACGACTGGAGGGACATATCATGAAGCAGATGTTCAGGTTCGCACTTGCATCCGTCATCTCGTTGATGTTTGTCGCTTGTGGCGGCGAGACCGCCGAGGAAGCAGCTGAGACTGCCCCGGAGCGACCCAGTGACGCAGAGCTGCATGCGTACAAGGCTTACCACCATGCCAGGTATATGGAAACGACCGCCGCTCAGGCCGGCGGCACGAACAGACTGCTTCACACCAAGCGGCTCCCGACCGAGGGTTCCGACCCCGTCGTCACTCCGGCCTTGGATCATCTCTACTCGAAGGCGATCATCGACCTCACAAGTGGACCAGTCTACGTCGAGTTCCCGGAAGGAATCGTGGATAGGTACTGGTCGATCCACGTAACCGACCAGGAACACTATACCATCTTCGACGAGGTGCGCCCTGTTGGCACGTACGCCTTTGTGCGAGCTGGAACGGACCTGACGGCGAGAGCAGAAGCGACCGTCATCGAATCTCCGGAGGACTATCCTCACCTGTTCGTCCGAGTGCAGGTCAAGAACGAAGAGGACCTGCCAAACGCTCTCGCCATTCAGGAGATGCTCACGATCTCAGGAGAGTCCAAGACACTGGAGATCGACAACTACATCGACTTCACGCTCGAGACCCACGACGTGTACCCGGAGAACAAGGGGGTATTGGAATCGGTTAGAGACTTCGACGACGAGGATTACCGGAGAGTGACGGAGTACCTGACCGCGGTTGCCCCCACCTTCCCCAACAATCTGGGCATGTTTGGTCCCATTGATAGCGAGGAGCCAAACAGCGACGATCCTGTGACACGCGCCGCGGCTATCTTCGGCCACTTGGGCCTACCAGCCGAACACGCGATCTACTTCCCGAACTTTGTTGACTGTGAAGGAAACCGTCTGAATGGGGACACCACCGACGTGAGAGAGTTCTGGTCAATAACGCGCTATAGTCTGCTCACGAGGAACACCATTCCGGGCAAGAATGACTTGTTCAACGCATTCAATACCGAGCCAGACGCATCCGGCAATATCACGATCACGTTCTCCGTCGACGATCCGCAGGACGGCACCTATTGGATGCCCGTGAGCGCTGGTGAGCCATACTACTTCGTTGTGAGGTACTACAAGGCAGACCTGACCAATCTGCCGCCCACTCATTGCGATTGAGCAAAGGAACCGACTAGTGACCGCAACCGTCGAGAGACCAGGCACGGCCGCAGTCACTGAACTTGGCAAGCCGTTGGGATGGATTAGCTTACAGATTCGGGAGGGCTAGACCTAACTGGTAAGGCAGCGGTCTTGAAAAC
>JBDHDN010000436.1:0-3636 GCA_039591485.1 Gemmatimonadota bacterium | reverse complement strand
GGAGAATGCGCTGAATGAGGACCTCGTGGCGCGGCGTGCTGGTGGCTCTGTCGGTGTCATCGAGGCTGGGCAGAGGGTCGCGCAGTTCGATCACGCGGCATTCCAACTCGCACCGGGCGAGTTGTCTGAGGTCGTCGAGACACCGTACGGCTACCACGTCATCCGACGGCCGGCGCTCGATGAGGTTCGTGTGACCTACACGGCCGAAATCGAGGACATTCTGACGGCTCGGATGGACAGTACGGTTCTGCGCCAGATCTCAGATAGATGGAACGTACGTGTGAAGGCAGATGCGGCAGCGCTGGCACGCGAGGCAGCTTCCGCGCCGCTCCGGGCATATCAAGCCCCAGCAAGCCTTGGGAGCTACCGCGGCGGCACCTTTACCACTGCGGACTTCCTGCTGTGGCTCCAGGCCATGTCGGGCGAGGTGTTCCGTACGATCCCGGGAGCCCGCGACGATCAGTTGGTCGATCTCATCCAGTCGCTGATCCGCAACGAAGCGCTGATAAGGGAAGCGCGTGAAGCGGGCATGACGCTCGATGCCGACAGCCTCACCTCGCTCAAGAGTCGCCTCCGCACCGAGATCGACCAGGTCCGATCGGTCACAGGTCTTGACTCCGCCATGGAGGGATTTGCGGAACCGGAAGAGCGGCGCGCCGCCGGGGTTGCCGCGATCAACGACTACTTCCGTCGGGTGGTCGGTAGGACGACCGCTGTGGTGTCCGTCCCGCCGTTTCTGGCTCAGGTGTTGAGAGAGACCATGGACTGGGAGCTCTCCCAGGCCGCGATCGATGCTACGCTGGAGCGCATCGTTCGGCTCGGGGAGGAGCAGCTGGAGCCGTCGGGGGTTCCGCCGATCCTGCCTCCCGGCGAGACGGCAGATGACTCCATCGCCGATCCTGACGATGCGTCGTAGCCTGTTCCTTCCGGTCGCGCTCCTGCTCGGCGCCGCTCCGCCGGCCGCAGGGCAGGGCTCGGACTCGGCGTCAGCGTTCCAGGAGATCGACCGCATCGCAGCCGTCGTAGGCGACAGCGTGATCCCGATGTCACGTTTGGAGGAGGAGCTCAACGTCTTCCGGCAGCAGGGGGGGCAGGTGCCGGAGGATCCGCAGGAGCGTCGGGCACTGATGCGGCAAGTGCTCGACAACATCGTCAACCAGCAACTGATCCTGCAGGCCGCCCTGCGCGACACCAGTATCTTGGTGACGGAGCAGGAGATCCAGAGCGCAGTCGATCGTGCGTATCGGGAGGTACGCGAGCAGTTTGCCTCCGAGGTCGAGTTCCGCCGCCAGCTGGAAACCTCGAACTTCGGTACGCCCGAGGAGTACCGGCGCTGGCTCTCCGACCAGAAGCGTACCGAGTTGATGCGTGACCAGCTGCTTCAGCGGATGCGGGAGCAGGGCGATCTGACGCCGTTAGCCCCGACCGAGGGTGAGCTGCGGCAGTTCTACGAGGAGTCGCGTGGCCAGCAGCAGCGTCGCCCGGCCACGGTCAGCTTCCGGCAGATCGTCCTCCGCGTGGAACCCGACAGCGCCGCGCTCGACTCGGCCCGTGCCGTCGCCGACAGCCTCGTGGTGGAGCTCAGGGACGACGCCGACTTCGCGGTCGCCGCGCGCCGCTTCTCCCAGGACCCCGGCTCACGGGAGCAGGGCGGTGAGCTGGGCTGGGTACGCCGAGGGAACTTCGTGCCCCAGTTCGAAGCCATGGCATTTCGGCTGCGGCCTGGCCAGATCTCCGAGCCCGTGCTCACGGTGTTCGGCTACCACATCATCGAGGTCCAGCGCGCCCAGGCCGCCGAGATCCAGGTACGTCACATCTTGCTCCGCCCCGCACTGACGGAGGCTGACCGCGACCAGGCTCGGAGCAATGCGGAGGCGGTTGCCCAGGCCCTGATTGACGGGGCGCCGTTCGACTCTCTCGCGGAGCAGTACCACGACTACTTCGGGCAGGAGCAAGTGGTCGTGGAGGACTTCCCCCGCGAGCAACTGCCGCAGAACTACCGGGACGCGCTCACCGGTGCGACCGAGGGTGACGTCATCGGGCCGCTGTTGCTCGATCAGGGAGACGGCCGTCCGAAGTACGTCGTGCTCCGGATCGAGGAGATGCGCCCGGAAGGCGAGTACAGCTTCGAGGACCTACGCGATCAGATGCGCAACGTCCTCTCCGAACAGAACGCCATGCGCCGCTTCCTGGACTCGCTGCGCGACGCGACGTACGTCGAGATCCGTCTCTGAGCATGTTCCGGCCCCGCATCGCCGTCACGGTCGGGGACCCGCGCGGCATCGGGCCCGAGGTCGTTGCGAAGGCCCTCGCCGCTGATCTCCCTCCTGCGTCCATCGTCGCGATCGGCCCGGCCCCGCTGATTGAGGCGCTGCCCGCAGCCGAGTCCATTGGCGTGGGTGAGGTGGGGCCGGTAGCCGCGAGGTCGGGGACCGACACGGCGCTCACGCTCGACGTCACACCCGAGCACGCCGGGCGGTCCGTTCGCGCCTCCATCGAGGTTGCGGTGCGCATGGCCCTGGAGGGCGAGGTCCACGCGATCGTCACGGGACCCGCGGACAAGCGTGCGCTGCGCCTCGCCGGGATCCGGCATCCGGGACACACGGAGTGGCTGGCGGAGCTCGCGGGGGGCATCGAGGTCGCGATGATGCTCGTTGCGGGCGGTCTCAGGGTCGTCCTGATCACCACGCATCTCCCGCTGCGCGACGTGCCCGATGCCGTGACGGCGGGCCGCATTGTCGCGACCGGGCACCTCACCCGCCGTGCGCTCGACGAGTGGTGGGGGATCGAGGATCCACGACTCGCGCTCTGTGCCCTCAACCCGCACGCGGGTGATGGCGGGATATTCGGCACGGAGGACGATGACGTGCTCGCGCCTGCAGCAGCCGAGCTGGACGCGGCGGGGCCGTTCCCGGCGGATACCGTGTTCGTTCGCGCAATGCGGGGGGAGTTCGACGCAGTACTGGTGCCGTCCCACGACGTGGGGATGACGGCGGTGAAGGTCGCAGGGTTCGGCACGGGGGTGAACGTGACGCTCGGTCTTCCGTTCATCCGCACCGCACCCGATCATGGCACGGCGCTGGACATCGCGGGGCGGGGGATCGCGGAGGCCGGCTCGATCGCGGAGGCCCTGCACCTCGCCATCACGCTGGCGCGACGGCGCGCAGGCTCGTAGCCCTCACGTCCCTCGCCGCTCGGCTCCGCTCATGCGGAGTTTGCCTACCCGCCGGCCATCCATCGATAGCACCTCGAACTTGAGCTTGCCCACGGCTATCCGGTCCCCGGGCTTCGGTAGGCGGCCAAGCGCGCCGAACACGAAACCACCGACGGTCTGATAGTCCTCGTCGCTCAGGGCCACGGTGAACTGCTCGTTCAGGTCCTCGATCTCGGTATCGCCGGGCAGCACGACGCCGTCGGTGTCGGTCTGGGGAAGGGGCTCGGCTCGGTCGTACTCGTCGTAGATCTCCCCCACGATCTCCTCGAGCAGGTCCTCCATCGTGACGATACCCGCCGTGCCGCCGTACTCATCGAGCACCACCGCCATCTGTGCCTTGAGGTGCTTCATGTCGGCGAGGACGTCCTCGACCTCTCGCGTGCCCGGCACGAAGAACGGGTCGCGGGCGATGTTCGTGATCG
>JBDHDN010000435.1:0-3638 GCA_039591485.1 Gemmatimonadota bacterium | reverse complement strand
ACACGCTCCTGATCGGAGAGCCGACTCTCGTTTGGATCGCACCAGGCGTCGTATGGGCGGCCTTCGAGTACCGGGGTGTCGTTGGGCCGGACACGGCGAAGGGGATGTCGGATCGGCTCTTCGTGAAGACGCCGGCGGGCTGGAAGATCGCGGTGACGGGAATGATGGAGCGGTAATCTCGCGAATGCGCCACTGAGCACTGGTTGCAGGAGGGACACGATGCAGCGCATGATGGTGATCTCCGGCGTCTTACTCGCGTCCTGCGTGGCTCACGAAACACCTGCGGCGGATCGCGAGACCATTCGAGTTCCGGGGTCGCTCGAGGGACTCCCGTTCTCGTCCGCGGTTCGCACAGGGAACATGCTTTACCTCTCCGGACAGATCGGCACCCTGCCCGGCACGACCGACCTGGTTTCGGGTGGGGTCGCGGCGGAAACCTACCAGACAATGGAGAACGTCCGTGCGGTGCTGGAGTACGCGGGCAGTGGACTCGAGCGGGTGGTGAAATGCACCGTATTCCTGGCGGACATCGCCGACTACGGCGACGTCAACGCGGTGTACTCGGAGTTCTTCGCCAACGATCCGCCCGCCCGTTCTGCGATCGCAGGCTCAGGGCTCGCCCTCGGTGCCCGCGTGGAGATCGAGTGTCTCGCAACCGTTCCGCGACGGCCCTGACCGACCTGGGGCGTTGACGGATTCCGGTCAGCCGTTTTCCCTTCGTGAGCGTGTGACACGAGTGTCGCGCGCACGGACCGGGAACGGCGAGGCCGATGAAAGTCGCTCACCACATTGCGCGTTTCGAGCCCATCGTGCTGCACCCGCTGCACGGACTGGGCGAGTCGGATTGGCATCGTGCCCCCGACGGGAAGTGGACGATCGCCCAGATCGTCCAGCACGTGGCCATCGGTATCGACCTTGTCGCACGATCGTTTCGAGAGCTGACCGATGCCGGCCTAATGGAGCGGCAGTGCAAACCGCACCAGCGCGTGCTACGGCACCTGACCCTCGGAGCAGGGCAGTACCCGGGAACCCTGAAGGCGTTGCCGCACGCGAAGCCAGATCCCACGCCGGATCGCGACCTCGTGACGGCGCAGTTCCGTATGGGCGTCGAGCAGTACCGGGAGATCAATGCGGAGTGGCCACTGGAGCGGAAGCTCGAACGCTTCGTGCCGCATCCGGTGCTCGGTGATCTCAACTTCCCCGAGTGGGTGCGATTTCACTTCCTGCACTGCCGGCACCACGCCGGCGAGATCCGCCGGCGTGTGCAGTGGTTGCGAGGCCAGTGACGGGTGAGACCGCGTCTCGCGAGCCCTGGGACTCGTCGCTAGTCCAGCACGGCGACGCCGCGCTCGGTCACCTCGGGGGTGACCGCCTCCGCGGGGTTGTTCTCTTCAGTCATCGTGCGCGCCATCGCCTCGGCGACCTCGGTCTGCCGATCCTCCGGCGTCACCGCGATCAGCGCCGATCCTGAACCGGATATCGTGACGCCGTACGCGCCGGCTTCGACGCCAGAGGCGACGGCAGCGTCGAAACCCGGAATCAACTGCTTCCTGAGGGGGACCGCGATCTGATCGTCCATCCCGTAGGCGATCAGGTCTCCTTCCGCATTCATCAGGCCGAGCACGAGTGCAGCAGCTCGTGAGGCCTGCCTAATCGTCTTCGCTCTGGGTAGCGTTTCAGGCAGGATCGCGCGGGCGGCCTTGGTGTCGATCGGGGTTGCCGGAACGGCGAGGGCGATTCTCAGGTTCCTGTGGAACGCGAGACGGGCGGGCCGGGGTGCGGCGAGAACGAAGCCGCCGTACGTCGCAGCACCCGCATTGTCCGGGTGTCCCTCGAGCGCAACGGCCTGCTCGTACACTGCGTCGCGGTCGATGCCGTTCGTCTCGAGCATCTGTTTGAGTGCATGGCCCGCGACCGCCGCAGCGGCAGAGGAGCCGAGCCCCCGCGCGATCGGAATATCGGAGACGATCTCGAGGTGATGCCGCTCGGGGACCAGCGAGCCGACGATGGACCAGAGGATCTCCTCATTCAGCGGCAACCCCGCCACCGTACCCGCATAGACCGGATCAGCGGATCCCTCGACGACCCGGGCCTCCATCCAGATGTCGAGCGCGAGCCCGAGGCAGTCGAAGCCGGCGCCGAGGTTTGAGGTCGATGCGGGAACGCGGATGCCGATCATGGCTGACGGACTCCAAGGTGGAGGTCGAGTAGTCCGAAGATATCCCAGGGGTCCTCAGCCGTTAAGGGGCCGACCTACATGCGAAAGAGATAGCTCGCCTTGAGAAAGAATCCGTCGCTGACCCGTTCGAGATCGTCGAACGAGAATGCGTCGCTCTCGGTCAGGGTCGTTCCGTATCCGAGAAACAGCACCGTGCCCGGCGTCGGCCGGAAGGAGAACAGGAGGTCGATCCGGAAGTCGTTGGCCGTTTGTGCGTCGGCTCGGCGAAACTCACCGGTGTCGGGATCCCGCAGGACAATGGCGTCGTCGGTGCGAGGGTCGCGCAGCGCGTCCCGTTCCTGGGAGGTGTACTGGCCGACCAACCGAACGAAGATCGGCCGAGACAGCTGGTATTCCAGTTTGAGACGCGGGATGTTCGCAGTGGAATAGCGCGTCCCATCGCGCTCGCGATTGAGCCGCGCGTACTGGTGCCGGAACTCGGCCCGGATCTGATCGGTGGGCCGCCAGGTGAGGGTCGTGTTGAGTTTGACCGGGTTGGCGGAAGCGGGCTCAAAGAACGCGACGTCCTTGCCCAACTCCACGCTGGCACTCGCCGCGAATCGGCGGAACTCCGGCGTCTGCAGTCCGACACTCACCGCGATGATGTCGTTCAGACGGCCGGGTACGACGAACGGCACGGTGTCGATCACGCCGCCGGATGACGTCTCGACGTAGTAGTCGGCATAGAACTCCGGCTCGAAGGCCACGGTGTGCCAGGACGGAGTCAGCGAAGGTCGCCAGTTCCCGCGCAGCGTGAAGGTCATGCTCGGACGCACGGTCGTCTCGAGTGGGGCGGACAGGTCGAAGAACTCATCGTAGTCCCATACGCCACTGAGCCAGATAAAGGTGTTGAAGCTCTCGAGCAGCGCACCGGGCTTGCCGTATGCCGTGAGCCGGTTGATGAAGGTCGGCTCGACGATACCCGTCCGTGGCACGAAGCCGCTCTGGGACTCAAAGTCGGGGTCGATACCCCTGAGCGTGTAGTGGAACCCCCAGTGCCGCCCCGTCCGGTCGGCGGTGACCTCCCAGAGCGGGCCGAACCGGCTCTCGCCGTCCGTGCGGGTAAAGGCTCCGGAAAACTGCGCCTCGATGAAGTAGAGCTTGGCGAACACGAGCCTGGCATCCGCACTGGCGACGCGATTGTAGTCGTCTCCGTCGATCTTGTCGGTATAGCCGATCCCCGCCGTGGAGTTCTCTCCGAGATCGCTTCGGATCCGCAGCAGGTTGTAAAACGGGTTGTCGTCACCCGACACCGAGTGCTGCTTGGCGTCGAGGGTCGAGAGGAACCCAAGGTTGAGCGATCCGACTTTCCCACTCAGCTTGGCACCGCCCAGCGGTTCCTGGATCCGGCGCATGTAGATGAGCTGATTGGGGGTGTCGAACTGCTCGATGCCTTCCAGGAAGAACGGCCGCTTCTCCG
>JBDHDN010000434.1:0-3642 GCA_039591485.1 Gemmatimonadota bacterium | reverse complement strand
GCATCGTGGTGGCATCGGACCGACCGGAAGTGCTCGATGCCGTCGCGGATCTCCCGGTTGCCACTTCGCTCACGAGCGGGCGACACTGCTCGGGCACCGAGCGAGTCGCTGAAGTGGCTGCGCGTGCCGAGTACGGGTGGGCAGATGTCGTGTTGAATGTGCAGGGAGACGAGCCGTTCTTTCCGCTCGACGGAGCGACCGGCGCGCTCGCCGAGATCGGGCGAGGGCGAGCAGTGGGAACGGCAGGTGGTGTCCTCACTCCCGTCGCGGCGGCGAACCCCGACCGCGTGAAGGTCGTCGTGGACGGAACGGGGAGAGCACTGCGGTTTTCCCGGATGCTCCCGGCATCCGCCGCATGGGGCTGTGAGGTCGGTGTGCTGGAGCACGTGGGGATCTACGCGTACACGCGCCGCGCCCTGGAGCGCTGGGTTACGGCCAGACCGGTGCCGGAGGAGCGTGCGCAGGCGTTGGAGCAGCTTCGGCCGCTAGCTCTCGGCATGAGCATCGGTGTGGCACGGATCGAAGGCCCGCCGCCGCCCGCGGTCGATACGCCGGGGGATCTCGCACGGGCAGACCGATATTTGGACAGTCAGAGCGTGAGGGTGGGTCGATGAGCACTAAGTACATCTTCGTGACCGGCGGTGTGGTCTCCTCTCTCGGCAAGGGCATTGCTGCCGCTTCGCTGGGGCGGCTTCTCGTCGAGCGCGGACTCAAGGTCACGATCCAGAAGTTCGATCCGTACATCAACGTGGATCCGGGCACGATGTCGCCCTATCAGCACGGTGAAGTGTATGTCACAGACGACGGGGCGGAGACTGACCTCGACCTCGGTCACTACGAGCGGTTCATCGAACGGTCTCTCTCGCAAGTCAACAACGTGACCACCGGTCGGATCTATCTGTCCGTCATCACGAAGGAGCGTCGCGGCGAGTTCTTGGGTGGGACGGTGCAGGTGATTCCCCATATCACCGACGAGATCAAGTCGGCCATCAAGCGCCTCTCGCCGGAGCACGACGTCGTCATCACGGAGATCGGGGGGACGGTCGGTGATATCGAGTCGCTCCCATTTCTGGAGGCGATCAGGCAGTTTCGCCAGGAAGTCGGGCGAGAGAACGCGCTGTTCATCCACCTGACGCTCGTGCCGTATATCGCCGCGAGCGGCGAACTGAAGACGAAGCCGACCCAGCATTCGGTTCGGGAGCTCATGGAGATCGGAATCCAGCCGGACATCCTGGTGTGTCGGTCGGACCGACCGCTGTCCGGCGAGATCAAGCGGAAGATCGCGCTGTTCTGCAACGTCGATCACAACTGTGTGATCGAGAGCTCCGATGCCCGCTCGATCTACGAGGTACCGCTCCGCTTCCAGGAGCAGGGGTTCGATCGATTGGTCTGCG
This sequence comes from Gemmatimonadota bacterium, assembly GCA_039591485.1. Classification (GTDB taxonomy): domain Bacteria; phylum Gemmatimonadota; class Gemmatimonadetes; order Gemmatimonadales; family GWC2-71-9; genus JAOTVV01. The sequence continues at coordinate 2,248 of JBDHDN010000434.1, read as the reverse complement.
AGCGCATGCATCTCGATGTGAAAGAGCCGGACCTGCGCCCCTGGCGCGAGATGGTGCGGACCGCGCTCGACGCAACGGAGCGGGTGCGGGTCGCCGTGGTCGGCAAGTATACAGAGCTGACCGATGCCTACACGTCGATCCGCGAGTCGCTCGTACACGGGGGGATCGCGAATGACGTCGCGGTCGAACTGAACTGGATTTCGAGCGATCGCTTCACCGACCAGGAGACCGCCGGGCGCCTGCTGGCCGGCCACGATGCCCTCTTGGTGCCAGGGGGCTTCGGGGAGCGGGGTATCGAGGGGATGGTCGAGGCAGTGCGATGGTCCCGCGAGCACGGCATGCCGTTCTTCGGCATCTGCCTGGGACTCCAAGTCGCCATCATCGAGTTCGCACGCAACGTCTGCTTGTTGCCCGAGACCAACTCCTCGGAGTTCGCCGCCGAGTGTGAGAACCCGGTGATCGCCTTGATGGAGTCTCAGCGGGGGGTCAAGGACATGGGCGGCACGATGCGGCTCGGCGCCTATCCGTGCCGTCTCCGTCCAGGCTCACGTGCGGGAGCCATCTATGGCCGCGACGAGGTGAGTGAACGGCACCGGCACCGCTATGAGGTGAATAACGCATATCGTGACATTCTGGCGGAGCACGGAATGCGCTGCACCGGGCTGTCGCCCGACGGATTCCTCGTCGAACTGATCGAGTTGCCCGAGCATCCGTGGTTCATCGGCTGTCAGTTCCATCCGGAGCTCAAGTCCCGGCCGATGGCCCCCCACCCGTTGTTTGCCAGCTTCCTCGCGGCCGCTCGCGAGATGACCCGTTCGCGGGCGGCTGCGGACGGCCTCGTCGAGAGTCGCGCGGGCAGCCGATGAGCACGTTCTGGTCGGCGCCGGTCCTGATCGCCGGTCCCTGTGTGCTCGATCGCCTGGACGTGAACCTCCGTATCGCCGAAGGTCTGGTCAAGCTCGGTGAGCGGCTGGATCTGCGCGTCGTCTTCAAGGGGAGCTTTGACAAGGCGAATCGATCGCGGCGGGACGCGCCCAGGGGGCCGGGGCTGGAGGAAGGCCTCGCCGCGCTGGAGGCCGTGCGGCGTGCCAGTGGGCTCCCGGTGCTGACGGACGTTCACGAGGTCTGGCAGGTAGGCCCCGCCGCCGAGGCGGTAGACGCTCTGCAAATCCCGGCATTCCTCTGCCGCCAGACAGATCTGCTCGTCGCAGCGGGAAGGTCGGGGCGACCGGTGAATGTCAAGAAGGGACAGTGGGTGGCGCCCCAGGAGATGGCGGGGGCAGTCGAGAAGATCCGCAGTGACGGGTCGCACAGCGTTGCGGTCACCGAGCGTGGCACGTTCTTCGGGTACGGCGATCTCGTCGTCGACATGCGGAGCTTTCTCCGGCTCCGTCGGGTCTGCGGCACACCGGTGTTGTTCGACGCGACACACGCGGTGCAGCGGCCTGGCCTGGGCGAGAGGGGGAGCACCGCCGGTGCACGGGAGCACGTGCCGGCACTCGCGTGCGCCGCGGCTGCGGCAGGGGCCGATGGATGGTTCATCGAGACGCACCTCGATCCTGCCGCCTCGTTGAGCGATGCCGAGAGCATCTGGCCGTTGGCCGAGCTCGACGGACTGTTGGAGCGAACGGTCGCCGTGTGGCATGCGAGCCGCGAACCGGGAGTGCCCGCATGGTCGATCCGGTGATCGCCCGCTCGATCCGCCTGGTCGGCCTCGACGTCGACGGTGTGATGACCGATGCCGGGGTCTATGTCGGCCGCGTGGGAGAGGAGACCGTGGAGCTCAAGCGATTTGACATTCAGGACAACGTCGGACTCTGGCTCTTGCGGGCAGTGGACATCGACGCGGTCATCGTGAGCGGTCGGGTTTCGCCGGCTACGGACGTGCGCGCTCGCGAGTTGCCCATCTCGGCCGTGGTGCAGGACGACGCAGCAAGGAAGCTCGAGGCCTTCGACCGACTCCTGGCGGCGCGGGGGCTCTCGATGGCCGAGGCGGCATTCGTGGGTGACGATCTGCCTGATTTGCCGGTGCTGCAGCGGGTGGCGCTCCCCGTGGCGGTCGCGAACGCCGTACCCGAGGTCCAGGCGGCGGCGGCGTACGTGACGCGGGCCGAGGGAGGGCGCGGAGCCGTTCGGGAAGTCTGCGAGACCCTGCTGAAGGCGCGCGGTGAGTGGGATCGTGCAGTGCGGCAGTACCTGCGCGAACGGGACGAAGCGCCAGCGGAGCGCGAGCGCAATGCGTAGGTGG
>JBDHDN010000433.1:0-3647 GCA_039591485.1 Gemmatimonadota bacterium | reverse complement strand
AGAGTTCCCGGCACTACTCGATATCGCGCAGGAGACGATGGGAACGGACGGCGTCATCCAGGCGGCGTTGCCGGGGGTGTTCTCGTGGGCGTCCGCCGTCGGCGACGAGGCCCGCCGCGCCGGCGGCTCAGCGAAGGTGCAGCTGGTGCCGCGCGGCGGGCAGACCAGGATCACGGTCTCGGAGGACTACACCATGACCATCGCGGCGACCGCGGGCGTTGGCAGTCTGCTGGCGGGAACCGCCGTCCTGCTCATGGGCACGACCGGGCCGGCGGAGCTCTACCTACCGGCACTTGGTATCGTGGGTGGCGCCATGGTGTTCTTCCTGCGTCGCAGTGTGAGGGCGCGACGGGAGAAGCTCAAGACGCTGCTCGACCGGCTCACCCGACACGTGGTGGCCACCGCGCAGCAGCAGCTGCCCGATGCCGAGCGGAACTCGCGATAGCTCCCGGTCGCCAAACACCTGGTTCCCCTCGAGGGACAGGAGGCAAGCACACGACCTCCCCACAGCCGCTGCCGGCCATGGGGAGGTCGAGGGTGCCGGCTTCGACTACTGGTTCAGCGAGAGATCCCAGACATAGTCCGCATGTGAGTTGCAGATGGCGCTGAACTCCCTCAGCAGCTCCGGTTGCTCCTCCTCGAGATCTTCCCAGAGCATGTCCCAATAGTTCAGCACGCTCTTGTAGTCCGCCGCATCGAGGACCAGCGCGCGACGATACCACCCTCCTACCCGGTGCTGCAGCCACGACCAGGAGTTGACCTGTCCGTCGGCCACATGCCGGTCGAGGATCGGGGCGAAGGCCGTCTGCACGATCTCGTCGGCCTGGGCCTCACGGCTGTCGCACATCATGTAGCTGGTGAGTCCTGCCCCGGGGCGGTCCTCCGCGAGGTGGCCAGCCGGATTCGAGCTCGCGACGCTACGCCAGATGTAGTCGTCGTGCGAGCTGCAAATCGCGTTGAACTCCCGCACGGCGTCGGCGTGGTTGGCCTGCATCTCCTGCAGGTAGGCGGTGCGTGCGTCGAGCACCGCGTCTCGATCGGTGCCGACCATGTACGAGAGGCGTCGCCAGGCGCCGCCCATCCAATGGCGGGCCCATCCGAACGTCGTGATTCGGCCGGCGTCCACCTGGGTCTGCATGACCGGCTTCATGACCTCTGCGAAGATCGTATCCGTGCGGGCCTCGAGAGACTGGTTACAGCGGAAGTACGCCCCGAGCACGATCTGGGAGTCGTCCTGTGCCCGGGCGGTGGGTGCCAACAGCAGTGCGGCTCCTCCAAGAAGGAGCACGTGGCGAGTGATCATGAGATAACCTCCATGAGTGGTGGTGCAGGCTGCGATACAAAGCACGGTTGGGGAGTGAGCCGGCCCGCCGCACCGAGAGGGCAGCTGAGCGGGCCGGCTTCATCCGCTACGGCCGCATGCTGCTGTTCCAGATGTCTCGGTACAGCATCCACTTCCCGCCTACCTGCTTCCACGTCGCCATGTAGCGACCGTGGTCGGCGTGTGAGCCGTCCGCGGCCGTGACCACGAAGCCTCCGACCTCGACCGCCCAGTCACCGGCTGCCATGACCTGATCGGTCGTGATGGCGTTCTGTGCCCCGGCACCGGCCTCGATCGCCGCAGTGAAGTGCTTCACGATGGCCGCTTTCCCCTTGGCCGGCTCGCCGCCCGGCGCCATGACGACGGCGTCGTCGGCGTACAGTGCCGCAAGCGCGGCGGCATCGCCGGAGTTCCAGGCTGCTTCCCACGCCTTGGATCCCTTGCGGATCGCGGCCTCGGCGTCCGAGTGACCCTGCGCGAGCGCGGACGAGGAGAGCGTCAGCAGGAAGACCCCACAGACGAGGAGGGCGAGTGTGCGCATGTCATTCCTCCGGTGCACGGAATGGTGCTGTAGTGGTGTGTGCGTGGCGCCTTCGGTGGGCGAAGGCGATCGAACGGCGTCGATAAGCGTCCGTCGGTCGGTCGGACCGGCGACCGGGTCCGCCTAGTCGTCGAGTGCTCACTCGCCCTGTTCCGGCGGGAACCCGGCGAAGGCGAACCGATACGTGCGCGACGCCTCGTCGTAGGTCGCCTCGAAGGTGGTCGGCCACATCGCGGGCGCGCCCGGCTGTTCCATCGCCGGCACGTCCATGGTGAAGGTCTTGGCCTCGAGGAGCTTTGCCTGCGCGATCATCGGCTCGAGGAAGATCAGCCCAGCCTCGTAATACCCGAGGATCATCGACGCGTCGAAGAGCTCCGTGTCATCCAACTCGTCTTCCACCATCGCGTGCATTCCCATGTTCGGCACGCAGAGGCCCGTGAGCATGCCAAGGCCGGGGATGTCCATGTCCGGCAGCGTGTAGCCACTGGGGAGATCCGCCGGCTTGCTCAAGTCGGCGCAGTCGATGCTTCCGACGCGCCCCGGGTCGATCGTGTAGAAGTGGAAGTCGAAGTGCGGGGTGAGAAACGCGCCGGGCGGATGACCGTGTGGCTCCCAGTTCACCCCGAGGTGATCAAACCCGGTCGCAGCGGCGACATCAGGGGGCAGAGGGACGACACCGACGAATGGAGGTGGGAAGACCATCTCGGCGTCCGCGGGCGCATTCTCGATGCTCGCCAGCGCGACGGTGGCACCGAACGCGCTGACTTCGTCACCGACCATCGTTCCCCAGGTACAAATATCGCCACCGAACACGTCACGACATTCGCCCTGCACGGTCTCCTCGCTCGCGCACGCGGTCAGGCCGAGCGCCAGCAGGGCGACGGCGGACGTGGGAAGGGTCAAGGCTCGCATCGGAAATTCGACCTCCGTCAGTACCGAGTTGCTACCCACCCCGGGCCCCGGCGAGTCGGCTGCTCGGTGCTCGGGTGGAGTGATCATCGGTCGGGACTTCTGGACTGGACCGAGTCCACGGCTGCTTGCGCAGCGACCGGCAACGTCCGGGAGCCGGGAGGGGGCATGGACCAGAGGAATATGGGCGTTGTAAAGCCGAGCGCAATAGTCCCTTTATGAGGACAATTGTTACTCTGGTTAGTCGTTGGAGAGGGGCGGCCGGTTCCTCGGTCGAGTCGTCGGGTCTACATCAAACGGCAACGCTGGGCCGCTCCACCGTATCCAACGAGAAGAGCCATCCCGGGTGAGCCGGCGCCGATCCCTCAGCCGGGGAGGCGGCACCACCCACACCGAGCGAGGGACCAGATGATGACCGCCAGACTGCTACTGCTCGGACTGCTGCTTCCCAGTGCCGTCGTGCCGTGCTGCGGGCAGGCGCGAACGGAGGAGATCACGTTTCGCTCCGGTCCGTTCACGCTGGTGGGCGATCTGCGGCTGCCGCAGGGAGCGGGACCCTTTCCCGCCGTCGTGTTCGTGCATGGCGACGGGTCCAACAACCGCACCTCGGGTGTCACCTACCCGCCGATCATGGACCGGATGCTGCGCGCCGGATACGCGACCTTCGCGTGGGACAAGCCTGGAACGGGCGAGTCGACCGGTGAGATCGACCGCAGTCGGCTGCAGCACCAGCGAGCGCAGATCGTGCTCGACGCGATCGAGGTGCTGCACCGGCGTCCGGACATCGACCCGGACTGGATCGGCATGTGGGGCATCAGTCAGGCGGGGTACGTCATGCCTCGCGTGCTCGAGCGCGGCGGTGACGTGGCGTTCCTG
>JBDHDN010000432.1:0-3648 GCA_039591485.1 Gemmatimonadota bacterium | reverse complement strand
CCACACCGTCGTACTGAGCGGCGACCTTCGACCACAGCGTCTCGATCGCGTGCCGGTGGACATCCCCTCCACCCGCGGCGAGCGCTGCTCGCACGACGTCGTGTTCGCCAAGATCGAGCAGGCGGGAGCGCAGCAGCGTCCAGCGAAGGTTGCTCTCGCGAGCGATGTCTGCGAGACTCGCATCGAGCCGCGAGCGCAGCAGCGCCTCGCCTGACCGTTCCGTGGTGCGTGTGAGCCAGAGCCCCACGAGCGCCAGCGGCACGATGGCGCCGAGCAGCACGACCAGCATGAACCGGGTGCGCAACCGCAGCCTGCGAGCCACGGGGCCTCCTACTCCAACCCGTATTTCTCGATGAGCCGATTGAGCCGCGGCCGCGAGACACCGAGGATGTGGGCCGCTCTGGTCTTCTGCCCCCCGGTCACCTCGAGCGTCCGCGCCACGTGGCGGCGCTCCACCTCGTCGAGGCTCAGGAGCTCCGGCGCCGGCGCGCCCGCCTGCCCCAGGGCCAGGTGCTCCGGCCGAATCACCTTCCCCGTGGCCAACACCACGGCCCGCGTGAGCGCGTTCTCCAGCTCCCGCACATTACCGGGCCAGTCGTGAGCCAGCATCGCCTCAGCGACTTCCGTGGACAGCACCGGAGTTTCGCGATGGAGATCCTCCGCAATCATGGCCAGGAGGTGCTCGGCGAGGAGCTCGAGATCGCCAAGTCGCTCGCGCAGCGGTGGCACGTCGATCTCGACGACGCGGAGTCGGTAATACAGATCTTCCCGGAACGTGCCGGCCGCGATCAACTCCTCGAGCTTCCGATGGGTAGCGGCGACGACCCGCGCGTCGGTCCGCTCCGGCGCTTCGCTGCCGACGGGATAGAACTCGTGATCCTCGAGCACCCGCAAGAGTTTCGCCTGGAACTCGAGCGACGTGTCACCGATCTCGTCCAGAAAGATCGTACCGCGCCCGGCGAGTGCGAAGCGCCCCCTCCGATCAGCCAGCGCCCCGGTGAAGGCGCCGCGCCTGTGTCCGAACAGCTCGGACTCCAACAGCGTGGCCGGCAGCGCCGTGCAGTTCACCGGCACGAACGGCTCCTCGGCATCGGCGGAGTTGAAGTGAATCGCGCGCGCGATCAGCTCCTTTCCGGTACCGGTCTCTCCGCGGATGAGCACGGTGGTGCGATTCACGGCGAGCTGGCCCACGAGCTTGTAGATCGCGATCATCCGCTGGTCATGCCCCACGAGTTGACCGAGCTGGAACCGCGTCGCATGGTCTTCGGCGGCGCGGCGTGCCCGCTCGCGGGCGCGACGATCCTCGGTAACGCGGTCGAGCACCCGACGAAGGTCATGGAGGTCGAGCGGTTTCGGCAGGAAGTCGCAGGCACCTTCGCGCATGGCGGTGACGACCGTCGGCATGTCGTCGTAGGCGGTCATGATGACCACATCCGCCACCGGTGCACGCTCGCGCAGGAGCTTGAGCAACTCAATCCCATCCAGGCCCGGCATGCGCACGTCGGATATGACGACGTCGGGCGTCGCGTCGCCGAGCAATGCGAGCGCGGCTTCGGCGCTCGCCGCGACGCACACCTCCACGGCGTCACTCGCCAGTGCCTCGGCGAGCGACGTGCGGATCGTCTCATCGTCGTCGACTACAAGGACGCGGAGCGCCATGGTCCGTTGGGCCGGCCGGTGTTCGTACGGGGGAAACCGACCGGTTGAACAAGTATGGCGCCGGCGCCGGACCTCTGCCACCACGGCGGAGGCCGAGGCGCCGGCATTGGGGGGGGCCCGCGACGGCGGACGGATCGCCTCATGCCGTGTGGGGTTCGCGATGATCAGTAGGGATCAGGCCGATACGCCGACAGGGCTCGCACCGCAGCACAAGCCGCGCTTGCGACTCCTCCGGAAGCGACACGTCCCCGCCCTCGAGGGGACAGCCGCAACCGGGGCAGCACGGCCTCGTTAGCCCACCCAGCAGGGCCATGCGGATCAGGACGAGCACCTCTGCACCGAATGGGACGTAGGTCGGGCGCGCTGACGCCCGTCGGCCTCGAGACCGACTTCGCGATGCCGCCGCCGGGAGTACGTTCAACTGCGACCTCCCGTCTCGAGAGGAAGGAAGAGACCGCTCCAGGGAGCCGTGAGTGCCGTCGCTGCGGTGCCAGGCAAGCAGGAGCGATGCCGCGCTGGGCAGGATGAGGTAACACATTGACTCTCTGGGCGTTGACGATTCACGGAGCCGGTCGGCACCACGTGTCCGCGTAACGAACCGTTACGTGCTGTTGAACGCTGTGGATCGTACGGCGAAACCGCCCGTCTCCACGTGGATGGGTCACGTCCTCTTCCCCCCTCCCCGACGCATCACGACCTTCTCACGCACGGCCCGCGGCACGCGCCGCGTCGCCACCCTCGAGCCTCCGGACGTTCCGATCACCTGGCATCGCGCGATCGCCGCACTGCTGCTGTCCGGCTGCGCGGCCCCCGAGGCGGCGGACCTCATCCTCACCAACGGGCGTGTCTACACGCTCGACGAGGCGCCGCCGTGGGCCGAAGCGGTGGCGATGCGGGGCGGGCGCATCCTGGCCGTCGGCACGAGCGGTCACGTCGCGCGGTTTGCGGCGATAGGCACTCGCACGATCGACCTGCAGGGGGCCTTCTCCCTGCCCGGGGTCACCTCACGGGTACCAACCTGCTGGACGTGCACGAGCCGAACGGGTTCGTGGAGCGCCTCGCGCGAGCGGCGGCGCGGCGAGGTGACCGTCCGCATCAACCTGCGCCCGCAGCTCGGCGAGGTGGAGCACGTCGCGGCGCTCGGCATCACGGGCGGGTTGGTCGACGACCTGGTGAACGCCGATCACCGCTGGCGGGTGATCCACGCACAGATGGTGCACCCCGACGACGTCGCGCGGTTCGGCGCGCTGCGCCTCGTCGCCGAGGTGAATCCGTACCACATCTCCGACGACATGCGGTGGATGGAGGAGCGGATCGGTGCGGAGCGGAGCCGCGGCGCCTACGCGTTCCGCGCGCTCTCGCGCAGGTCGAGGGCGATCTTGCGGGCGTTGTGAGCTCGCGAGGGCGTTTCGCCGGCGGCTGCCCACCCATGTCCTGGCCGAGGAGCTGGTGCGGACGGTGGCGGAGCTGGAGCGGTGGGGAGGCGCCACGCGCGACGATGGCTAGGCCCCCGCTCCTACCTGGCGCGGCCTTGTGGCGACGGGCCCAACCATTGAGAATTCCATGGGTTTCAGGCGACGACCCTGCCGATGTCGAGTGCCCGACCCATCCCTGAGCGGGTAGGCTCGGGCCGCCGGCGATCGGAGCCGCCGCATCCGATCGCTCCCAGACGCCACGAGGCATGATGGTCACATCCGACGGCGACACAGCCATCGTTCCCCCGTCGTACCCCCCGGACCCACCCGAGCGGGTCGGCCCGTACCGCATCCTCCGGGTCATCGGTGAGGGCGGTATGGGCGTCGTGTACGAGGCCGAGCAACTGGAGCCGGTCCGCCGCAGCGTGGCGCTGAAGATGATGAAGGTGGGGATGGACACCCGCGACGTCGTGGCCCGCTTCGAGGTCGAGCGCCAGGCGTTGGCGATGATGGACCATCCCGGCATCGCCAAGGTGTTGGATGCCGGTGCGACCGAGGCGGGGCGACCGTACTT
>JBDHDN010000431.1:0-3649 GCA_039591485.1 Gemmatimonadota bacterium | reverse complement strand
GGCGTCGCAACTCGCTGACTTGGTCGGTCTCCACGTCGAGTTCTTCCGGCCCAACGGGGAGCTGCAGTCCACGGTGACCGCGGATGAGGGAACGTACGAGTACCGTACCGAAGACATGGAGGCACGGGGAAACGTGGTCGCAGTCACGCCGGAAGGCAGCAGGCTGACCACCGAGGTTCTGCGGTTCGTTCGCGCATCGGGGGAGATTACCGGTCCGGAGGCGTTTGTGTACGACGGAGCGGCGGGCGACCACCTCGAGGGCGATGGCTTTCGTGCTGATCCCGAGTTCACCGACGTCACCACCGATCGGCCAGCCGAGGGTCGGGCGGGAGTCAGGGGCGGGTGAGCCGATGCGTGGGGCGCATCCCCTGCTGGCGGTCCTCGCATTCGCGCCGTGCTTTGCTGCCGGCGCCACGGCGCAGATCTCGCGTACGTGCACGCCGATGCTCGCGCGATCGGGCGGGCAGGGACGATCCGTCGCCGTTGGTCGAGGCATGTATCACCAGTTCGTGAGCGGGGGGGTACGGATCGTCTGCATCGGGCAGACGACGACCATCGACGCCGATAGCGTGGCCTGGTACCAGGATCTCAATCGCCTCGACTTCGTGGGGCAGGTACGGTTCCGGGATTCGACGGCTCAACTCGAGGCCAGGGAAGCCCAATATTATCCGGCATCCGAGCGGCTGGAGGCGTACGGCGACGTCCGTCTCGAAGACCAGAAGTCGCGCTCGGTGCTGATCGGTCCGAACCTCACGTACTTCCGGGAGGCGCCGGGCGTGCGAGACACCACCGAGCTGTTCGCCACCCGGCGACCCACGGTGGAGTACCGGCCCGCAAATGCTGACCAGGAGGATCCGTATCTCATTCGCGGGGATCGAGTCAGGTTGAAGGGTGAGGGGCGGGCCTGGGCGGGTGGTGAGGTTACCATCGACCGCACGGACTTCAGCGCCCAGGCCGACAGTGCGGCGCTCGACTTCGAGGGCGGGGTCGGCGACCTGATCGGCCGAGCTGAGGCACGTGGCACGGATTCGACGGGTTACGTGATCCGGGGCCGGCACATTGCCTTCCGATTGTCCAACGGCGATCTGACCTGGGTCCAGGCGGACCGGGATGCGGAGGCGGTCAGCGCGGAGTGGAGAGCGGTCGGAGACACGATCGAGTTCACCATCACGGACAATCGGATTCAGGCCGGTGGCGTGTGGGGAGAATCGACCCGCTCCGTGGCCGAGTCCGCTGAGCAGACGATTGAAGCCGACTCCCTGGCGATTGACGCGCCCGATCAGGTTCTCGAGCAGGTTCGCGCATACGGAGCGGCGCGGGCTACGACCGAAGCAGACTCCGTCCGCCCAACGGATTGGATCGAGGGCGACACGGTGGTCGCTCATTTCGGGGAGTTTGAGACGGGGCGTCGGGGACTACAGCGACTGGAAGCCACCGGCAATGCGCGGGCGCTGTACCACATCTACCCGGGTCTAGACACGGCGGAGCAACCGGCGATCAACTACTCCCGAGGACGGCGTATCGTGGCTTTCTTCAAGGGGGAGACGCTGGATCGGGTGAACGTCCTCGACGAGGCGGATGGCCTGTTCCTGGAGCCTCGAAGGATCTCGGAGCCATGATCGCGCAGCTCGAGTCGATCCGATCGGGTGGTGATACCTCGCTGCCCCTGGCCGTGGCCGCACTGCTCAAGGTAGCCGATGCCTCGGGGCGGGCGGGCTTCGACGGCCTCGCGGTTGCCTATCGGGAGGACTTCCTGGAGCTGCAGCGCCGGGAATTTGGTGAGACCGGACTCCAGCGCGGCACGCTGTCGGTCGACGAGGTGCGGCGTTATCTGCGGGCGTCCGTGCTCCCGAGGCTCGTCGGTGCCAATATCGTTGCTCCGCCGGCAGACGATGGTGGGGACGGATCCGACGTGGCGCTGACGGAGACGGTGAGGGCTGGCGTCGCGGATGTTATACCGGAGGTCCGTGACGAGCTGCTCGAGTCGGCGCTCGAGGCCCTGCGGGCGGCGGAGGCCCCGCTGGAGCGGGTGGTGGCGGGCGGGTCCACCCTGAAGGCGCAAGGATTGGTCAAGTCGTATCGCCGTCGGCGCGTCGTGAACGACGTCAGCCTCGAGGTTCGTGAGGGGGAGATCGTGGGGTTGCTCGGCCCAAACGGGGCTGGGAAGACGACGACGTTCTACATGATTGTCGGTCTTGTCCGACCGGAGGCTGGTCGGATCACCCTCGATCAGCAGGAGATCTCGATTCTGCCCATGTATCGCCGGGCGCGGATGGGTATTGGGTACCTCGCACAGGAGCCCTCCATCTTCCGCAAGCTCACCGTGGAGGAGAATGTGCTGGCGATCCTCGAGACGCTGCCATTGTCACGCACCGAGCGGGATGACCGCCTCGAGTCGCTGCTCAACGACCTGTCGATCGCGCACCTGCGCGATGCGAAGGCATACAAGCTGTCTGGCGGGGAACGCCGCCGACTCGAGATCACTCGGGCCTTGGTGACCGATCCGAAATTCCTCCTGCTGGACGAGCCCTTTACGGGTGTCGATCCGATCGCCGTGAGCGATATTCAGACCATCGTCGCCGGCCTGCGGCGGCGGGGCATTGGCGTCCTGATCACTGATCACAACGTGGAGCAGACGCTCGATATCGTGGATCGCGCTTACATCATGTTCGAGGGCAGAGTGCAGGTCGCCGGGACCGTTCGCGAGTTGGTGTTCAACGACCAGGTGGCGGATTTGTATCTCGGACCCACCCTGACGCAACGGCTGCGAGAGCGGCTGGGGGCGGCGGTATGAAGGCCTCGCTGCAGCAGTCCCAGGTTCTGAAGCAAGAGCTGCGGATGAATCCGCGCCTGTACCAGGCGATGGATCTGCTGTACATGCCGCTTCTCGATCTCCAGCAGCACCTCAAGACCGAGTTCGAGAGCAATCCGTTCCTCGAGCTCGAGGAGAGCGAAGACAACGAGCCGGAGAAGCAGGAGCCCGAGAAGAAGGAGGAGGAACAGGAAGTCGATTGGGAGGACATCCTGCTGGATGGCTTCTCCGTGGGGGGCCGTCGGCCCGAGTACGAAGAGCGGGAGTACTATCAGCCGGTAGCAGTGGATGCTGCGGATCTCGACGACTACCTCCGCGACCAGCTCCAGCTGCTCGACGTGGGCCCACGCGAACGCTTCCTGAGCGAGGAGTTCATCGGGAACATCGGTGATGACGGTTACCTGCGTGCCTCGCTGGAGCAGATGCTGGAGGGTGCAAACGGCCGCCGGGAGGATGAGCTCCGGACGCTCGCCGACGGGCGTAAGCGGTTTGACCCGTCCGCTCATCCGCTTGGCGAACCCTTCACGCTTGCTGAAGTCGAGCGAATGCTCCTCGTGGTGCAGCAGCTCGACCCGCCAGGGATCGGCGCGCGCGATCTCCGCGAATGTCTGCTCCGGCAGGTGGAGGACGCCGGCGAGCAGGAGTCGCTCACTTACCGTCTCGTCACCGAGGCATTCGACGATCTCATCGGACACCGGTGGACCGAGCTGGCGAAGCGGTACGGTCTGTCGCCCCAGGATGTCCAGCAGGCAGCGGACGAGTTGGCCCGTTTTGACCCGAAGCCCGGTTTGCGGTACGCCGGTCGGGGCGATGAGTACGTGGTCCCCGACCTCGTGG
>JBDHDN010000430.1:0-3652 GCA_039591485.1 Gemmatimonadota bacterium | reverse complement strand
ATTCATCATCGGGGGGGGGGTGGGCCCAGGGGTGCGATTCGGTGACCCTGAGACCAAGTTCGGCGCCACGACCGACTTCAAGATCGGTGCGATGATCGGGCAGTCGGTACAGCTCTACTACCGCAACTCGGCCAACTTCACGGGTTCGGGCGCGGGGTACGATCTGGAAGCGTCCGGCGTCGGTGGGCTGGGGGCGACTTATCAGATGCAGAGCGGCTTCCGGATCAACGGACTCGTCGGACTCGCGAGCCGCCTCGGGATCTCGGGTAGCGACGTCAACGGAGATAACGGCTTCGGCGCCGCGGTGGGGTTCGGCTACGAGTTCGCCAAGTATTGGGTGATCAACCTCGACGGAAACTGGGGCGTGATTGGAGGGGACAACCACATGTTCAACGTGGCGCTGACGATCAACGTCCTCAGCTATTAGCCATTCTGCGGACGACGGGGCCTCGGACCGCGTGCGTCCGAGGCCCCTCGAGCATTCTCTCCCCTTCGGGGCTCAGTTTCCTCCGCTCGCCGCCTCCCGCAGCAGATTGCGCGCGATCACCAACCGTTGGATCTGGTTGGTGCCCTCGTAGATCTGGGTGATCTTAGCGTCCCGCATGTACTTCTCGATCGGATAGTCCCGGCAGTAGCCGTAGCCGCCGAAGAGTTGGACGCAGTCGGTCGTGACGCGCATCGCCACGTCCGTGGCCATGAGCTTGCACATCGCCGATGCCTTGGTGATGTGCCGGTGCCCTGAGTCGATCGCGCGTGCGGCGTAGTGCACGAGCTGGCGAGCCGCTTCGATCTGGGTCGCCATGTCGGCCAGCATCCACTGAATGCCCTGGAAGGAGCTGACGGACTGGCCGAACTGCTGCCGCTCGTGCGTGTACTGCATCGCCAGGTCCAGGGCACCCTGCGCGAGCCCCACCGCTTGCGCCGCCACGCCGGGCCTGGCCCGGTCGAGCGTGATCATCGCGTGCTTGAACCCGCGCCCTTCGTCGCCACCCAGCAGGTTCTCAGCCGGCACGCGGCAGTCGTCCAGGTGGATCTCCACGACCGGAACGCAGCGGATGCCCATCTTGTCCTCGTGCTTGCCGACGGTGAAGCCTTTGGTGCCCTGCTCGACGACGAAGGCCGAGATGCCGCGGGCGCCGCGACCCGGCTCGGTAACGGCGAAAATGGTGTTGTAGGAGGCCACCGCGCCGCCGGTATTCCACTTTTTCTCGCCCTGGAGCACATAATGGTCGCCCTCCCGGTGGGCGACGGTCTTCATCGAGCCGGCGTCGGATCCCGCTTCCTTTTCCGAGAGTCCGAAGGCAATGAGCTTCTCGCCTGCCGCGATCCCTGGCAGCCAGCGCTCCTTCTGCTCCTCCGTGCCGCCCACGATGATGGGGAAGGAACCGAGGGCGTTCACGGCAAAGCCCACCCCCATGCCGCCGCAGGCACGCGAGAATTCCTCCACCACCATGCAGAGATCGAGGACGCCACCGCCCATCCCGCCGTACTCTTTGGGAATCCAGACGCCGGAGAGCCCGGCGTCGCGTATCGCATGCTGCACTTCCCAGGGGTACTCCTGCGCTGCGTCGTACTTGGCGGCGACCGGACGCATGGCTGTTTCAGCCAGCTCGCGGGCACGGTTTCGCAGCTCGACCTGCTGCGGAGTGTAGAGTTCTTCGATCATGATCCCTCTCTCGTGGGTCATATCTCGGGGTTACCGGCCGGCCTCCCTGCAGCCGGAACAGAAACTACACGGCGGTCCGCGTTCGCGCTCACATTGCCTTTAGGGGGAGGCCCCTAGCGTGCCGAGGGACGAATTGGCAGGTTTCGACCCGGGTCTAACGGGAACGGCACGCCATGCAGCACACCACCGACCGCCGCGAGTTCCTACAGGCCGCGGCCGCAGTATTCCCTGCGATCGCGCTCAGCCGCTTGTCGTGGCCGATGGCTGCACCAGCACAGGAGCCCCTCTTCCGCATCTCGCTCGCCGAATGGTCGCTGCATAAGGCCTTGTGGGCCGGCCAGATGAACAACCTGGGATTCCCGGTGGCGGCGCGGCAGGAATTCGGCATCGACGCGGTCGAGTACGTCAACCAGTTCTTCAAGGACCGGGCGCAGGATCGCGACTACCTCGGCCAGCTCGCGCAGCGGTGCTCCGACCACGGGGTCACGAGCCTGCTCATCATGTGCGACGGGGAGGGGGCCCTGGGTGATCCCGACGAAGTCGCCCGAGCGACGGCGGTCGAGAACCACTACCGCTGGGTCGAAGCTGCGAAGTTCCTCGGGTGCCACTCGATTCGCGTGAACGCTCAGTCTCGGGGAGCACCGGAGGAGCAGCAGGCGCTCGCGGCGGATGGGCTGCGGCGGCTGTCAGAGTTTGCTGACGGCCACGACATCAACGTGATCGTCGAGAACCACGGTGGCTTGTCGTCGAATGGCGCGTGGCTCACGAGCGTGATCCGGGACGTCGACCATCCCCGGTGCGGGACGTTGCCCGATTTCGGGAATTTCCGAATCACGGACGACGAGTGGTATGATCGATACGAGGGCGTCGCAGAGCTGATGCCCTACGCAAAGGCAGTGAGCGCGAAGGCGAACGCGTTCGACGAGAAAGGGAACGAGACGGGCACGGACTACGAGCGGATGATGCGAATCGTGCTCGACGCCGGCTATCGCGGATACGTCGGCATCGAGTACGAGGGCGCCGAGCTATCGGAGGCCGATGGCATCCGGGCGACGAAGCAGCTGCTCGAGCGTGTACGTTCGGTTCTCGCCGCCGACTATCACTGAGACGGTCACCGCCCGCGTACAACCAGGCGCCGCACGCGGGTAGCCATTTCCCCGAATCGACTGGTACATTGCGGCGGTGGTCTGCCGCCCGAGAGAGTGCAACGAGCGTATGCCCGATACCCCCGATCTCGCTCAGCGCTTTGCCGCGCTCGCGGCATTGGGCTTCGAGCGTGTCGAGGATGTGTCGGTCCAGCGGGAGGTCGTGCCGGTCGATGGCCGGAGCCACCGGGTCGTGCACAGCCGCCCCGCCATGGGGACGCTCGCATCGGTGTCCGTGCTGTCAGGGTCGGCCGAGCGGGCCGATGAGGCGATCGGCCGGGCGTTCGACGAGATGGACCGCCTCGTCGGGATCTTCAGCCATTATGACGGTTCGTCGGCGGCATCGCTGCTCAACACGGAGGGCCGCATCGAGCGCCCGCCGCGGGAATTGGCTCGTGTCGTGCTCGATGCCATGGATTTTCACCGGCTCACGCGCGGCGGATTCGACATCTCGGTCGCCCCCGTCGTCGAGCTCTTCCGGTCCCGTGGTGACGGCTCGCTCCCCGAGGTTGCGGAGGTGCGGGCGGCGCTCGAGCTCGTCGGGGCCGGTCACATCGCAGTCTCGGACCGTCGCATCGGCTTCGGCCGGCGCGGAATGCGTGTGACGCTCGATGGCATCGCGAAGGGCTACATCGTCGACGCCATGGCGGCGGTGCTCGAGCGGTATCGCATCCGTAACTATCTGGTCGAGGCGGGTGGGGATATACGGGCTCGCGGGGTTCGGGAACGCCGGCGACCGTGGCGGGTCGCCATCCAGGATCCCGAGAAAGGTGGCGTCTTCCCCGACACGATCGACCTCTCCGGCCGAGCGGTCGCGACGTCGGGGAGCTACGAGTCGTTC
>JBDHDN010000429.1:0-3657 GCA_039591485.1 Gemmatimonadota bacterium | reverse complement strand
CGTAACGTGGGTCAGATGCTAAATCCGCATCGCGCGTCACAGCCCGTCAACCCCCTCCATCCGGGGCATCATGCGACGCACCATGGTTCTGCTCGGAGCATCGATCGTCGTCGCGGGAGCTCTGCCCGAGTATGCGCACGCCCAGCGCATGGAGATCGGTCCGTCCGGAAGCTGGCAGTTCGGCGGCGGCTTGGACACTCAGGAGGGACGCATCGGTGTCGAGGCCGATGGTGCCTGGGGCGGGCTCGTGGACATCTGGGTCAGCGGGGACGGCCTCGGGGAGCTTCTCTATAGCCGGCAGGCCACGACCGTGACGATTGCCGAGCCGCTCCAGCCGGCTGATACGGTGGTCGACGTCACGGTCCAATATCTCCATCTCGGTGGCCTGTACGAGCCTGCGGTCGGACGCGTTCGTCCCTTTGCGGGCGCGACCGCCGGCCTCACCTGGTTCGATCCGGACGAGGCCGGATTCTCGGGCGCCTCCCGCTTCTCGCTGTCCTTTTGTGGGGGGTGGCAAGGCGTACCTTGCCCGCCGGATCGGACTGCGAGCAGAGGCCCGCCTGTTTCTCACACTCTTCGCCGATGAGATGGAGGTGATCTGTCGTCTCCCGGGTGCGTGTATCATCGCAGCTGCGGGTCAGCTCATGACCCAAGGGGCGGTCTCCGGTTCGTTCTTCGTCGCCTTCTAGCCAGGCAAGAGGGCTCCGGCCCCCAACGCGAGCGGCCCCGTGCTGGGGCCGCTCGCCTCATCGGGACCGACGCTGCCGTCCGACTGGTCGGGCTAGCGAGTCGCCCACGACAGGAACACCCTGCCGAACTCGGTGCGCCGCGTCGTGTCTTCAAATGATTCATAGAGCGAGTTCCGCTGCACCACGCCGACCTCGGCGCCGATTCCGAGTGGGCCGAAGATCGGCACGATGCCCTGCAAGCTCAGAATCGAGGCGAAGTGCTCGCCTTCGGCGCCGTTCACGGTGTGGATGAACCACGTACTGTAGCCCAGCCGGACAAGCTCGCGCCGGGCTTTCTCGAAGGTCAGTTGCAGTCCCCAGCCGGCTCCGGGACCGTAGTCATAGGTCCGTCCGACTACCTCGGCGAACTCCGACGAGATCGCCCCGAGCACGATTCCCTGAAGGGAGAGATCGGCCCGGAGTTGCCATGATCGTCCCAGGTGCCGCCGCCACATGAAATCGGCCGAGAATGCCTGGTTTCCCGTTTCGAGGAATTTGCTGTTGAGGTAGGTGTACCGGTGCATCACGCCAAGCCGGAGGTCACTGCGGTCGGTGTTGCGGAAATCATGGCGCGTGAGCATTCCCGTCACGAACAGGCTCGTGAGCGGCTTGTTCTCGTTCGACACGAGGCTGCCCCTGAGCTCGAAGAAGTCGAACGGACGCTCGATCTCGACGTCGTGGGGATCCCCGTAATCGACCTCGAAGCCGAACACTACGAAGTTCTCGCGGAAGTCCTCGTTCTCGATCTGAATGGAGTCGGTGACTCGCCGGTATCCCAGGTCGAACCGCGCGCGCAGTAGCGGTGTGCGCCAGTCGGCGGGATTCTCCGATACCCGTCCCGTCTGCCCCGAAATGGCGCGGTTCACGGCACGTACCGGGCTGATCGGCACGACGGCGATCTCGCGCCAGGTGCGGCTGGAGCCTGTCGCGCGGTTGTCGAGCACGAGGGAGGAGAAGCGATAGAGCATCTCCCCGAGAGCGATACCGCCGAGGCTGGTGGTGGCCCAATCGTTCGGCGCCGGCGGGTGCGTCTCCATGAGGAATTCCCACAGCCAGCTCCCCGCGATCGTGAACGCCCCGGATTCCCAATAGGAGTAGCCGTTGGATCGTCCTGCGTTGTAGTACGTGCTGCCATGGTAGGGGTGGGCGAACTGATTGTTGATGAACGCATTGTCGTCCCACACCCAGCCCCGCTGCAGGTTCTTGAGCATCGTCGCGGGGCTGATGCGAGACCAGTAGATCGAATCGCCCTCCTCGGTGACGTCGAACGCATCGTTCAGTCGGTTATAGCCCCAGACCGCCGTGTTGATCGCGACGACTTCTGCGGACGCGCGCCAGAAGTTCTTGGGCTCGACCAGTGCGGTGCGTTCCTGCGGACGTGGGGTGGGTGCTACTGCCGTGGTGCTGCCGACCGGCTGGAATACCTGTGGTCGACTTGCCAGATCGATCCTCGGCCCGGCCTGCTGCGCGTCGAGCCGCCCGGCGAACGCCATTCCCACCACCGCGAGTACGAAGGCCCCTATTCTTCGTCGCATTGCACCCCTCGATCGGACTGGACCCGCTATGCTAATCGCATGCCTGGTCAAAGATGAGCCGATGGATCGGAGTCGGCAACAAGGCCGCCAAGCTCCACAGTCAGTGCTGCTCGGGTTCACCCATGTCGGGAGGGGTTGTGTCTGCGCGAACGGCGTGCGTCCAAGCCCGAAGCACCTCCCGGTCGGCATCCGTCAGGGCAGCGTCACCATGCAACCGAACGTACTTGCCAAGAGGCATCTTCCCTTCCTCGACCTCTTCCCAGATCTCCTCGAGCTTGTCCGCCCGCTCGTCGGTGTCGTAGCTCGCCCATGCGGAGAAGTTGAGGTGCTCCCGACCCTCCTCGACATCGTGCGCCACGAGCCAGGATACCGGGGCCACGTACGCGTACCAGGGCCACCCGGTCTCGTTCGAATGGCAATCGTAGCACGACTCCTCGATGACCGTCATCACGTCGGCGGGTGTGTCGATCTCGCCCTGCACGGGAGGGTTGGACCGATTGACAGGCACGAGCTGGATCCCGAGTAGGAGCACGGCGAGCGCCACGAGAAAGATGCGGAACTTGGACATCCCGACCCTCTACCAGTTTGTTACTCCAACAGAAAGGTATATGCAGCGTCTGCCGATGATCAGGCAGCCGCGCGCGATGCTGCGGGCCGAAATCTCGCCGGGACCGAGTCGCCGCGCAACGAGCCGCGACCCCGATATATGACGCGCACCAGACCGCGCCCCCCTGCTTGGCAGGGGTGAATGACTTCCCTAGCTTCCGAGCAGAATACACAAGGATGGAGCCTGTGCACCGATGGTCACGTTGGTTCGCGCTTCTATGGCTTGGAGGTATCGTCGGCACCGCGTGCAGCGATGTGCTGGCCGTCGAGGACGTCGTGGGCGTATGGAACGCCACGTCGATCAACGGCGATCCCGTGCCAGGTGAGGTCGTGTTCGATGGTCTCATCTACGATGTGCAATACTGGCGCTGGACCTTCAACAACGGCGGACTCTGCTCCTCGACGAGCCAGATCGAGATGACGGAAGACACACGAGGGTGCGAGTACGTCGTATCCTCGCAGTCGAAGCGGGTCTCCATCGACTTCGGATTCGCCGCGGTCGAAGGCGTCGTGGAAGGTGACCGCATGACAATCACCGACGAGGGGGGCAACGTCTTCCAGCTACGGAAGCAGTGAGCCTCCGAGTGGGCACGCCCAGGGACGGGTCAAGCACGATCAACTCGATGCCCCCGGCAGGACTCGAACCTGCGACCCACGGCTTAGAAGGCACCGCAATGCGCGCACGATGCGCGGATAGGCGCGTATTTCCTAGGGTTTCCGATGACGGCGGAGTGTACAAAACAGGCCGCCGCAGGTGGTAGCGTTACAAAGTTTGTGACAGAACTGAT
>JBDHDN010000428.1:0-3659 GCA_039591485.1 Gemmatimonadota bacterium | reverse complement strand
AGACGCTGCGGCGCCTGACCAACGATGCGTACGCAGATCTGCAGCCTGCCTGGTCGCCCGACGGCAGCGCGATTGCCATCGTCACCGATCGCTTCTCGACCGGGCTCTCGAGCCTACTGTTCGGCGACTACGTGCTCGCCCTGGTCGACCCGGCAAATGGTGCCATCGAGCCCGTGGATGGTTTCGAGCAGGGGAAGCACATCAACCCGCAGTGGTCGCCCGATGGGTCGGACCTGTTCTTCATCTCCGACCAAAACGGGATCTCGAACGTGTACCGCATGCACATGGCGACGGGTGAGATCTCCCAGGTGACCAACCTCTACACGGGCGTGTCGGGCATCGCCGCGTTGAGTCCGGCGCTGTCCGTCGCAGCGCAGACCGGTGAGGTGGCGATCACGGTGTACGAGCAGGACGTCAATTCCATCTTCCTGATCGATCGACCGGAGGTCATTGCGGGGGGACCGGTGGTGCGTCAGTTCGAGGGCATCGACGATCCAGCCCTTCTGCCGCCGACCTACCGCATCACGGACGACGTCGCAAGCCTCCTCGCCAACGCGTTCTACGGCCTGCCGCGAGACACTGCCGCGTATCCGAGCGACCCGTACCGCACGAGGTTCGCGCTCGACTACATCGGGCAGCCATCTCTCGCGGTGGGGGTCGATTCCTACGGTACGTACATCGCCGGCGGCGCGTCGCTGTTCTGGAGCGACATGCTGGGCAACCACAACTTGGCCACCGCCCTTCAGGTACAAGGAGGACTCAAGGACATCGCGGCGCTAGTAGGCTACTCCAATCTCACCCGCCGCCTGAACTGGGGTGTCACGGCGCAGCAGATCCCTTACCTCACCGGTTACGTCAACTACTTCACGGAACCACAGACGGGCAATTTCCTCGAGGTTCAGCAGCTGTTCCGGCAGACCAACCGGT
Organism: Gemmatimonadota bacterium; assembly: GCA_039591485.1. GTDB lineage: Bacteria > Gemmatimonadota > Gemmatimonadetes > Gemmatimonadales > GWC2-71-9 > JAOTVV01. Next base: position 2,732 of record JBDHDN010000428.1, on the reverse strand, counting down.
CGGTCACCGGTCAGGCCGCGCTCCCCCTCAGCCGCGTCCAGCGACTGGAGGGGTCGCTCGGCTACCTCAACGTGTCATACGACATCGAGGAGCGCCTGCGCGTGTACGACCCATTCACGGGACAACGGCTGTTCGACTCCACAACGAGCTTGCCGGCGCCGGACGCCATCAACCTCGCCGTCGGCAGCCTCGCCTTGGTCTACGACAACTCCCTGTGGGGCGTGGCCAGCCCCCTGATCGGCCAGCGCTACCGACTCGAGGTCGCGGCCAACGTCGGTTCGATCGACTTCTTCAACGTGGTAGCGGACTTCCGGAAGTACATCATGCCCGTCCGGCCGTTCACGTTCGCCGCCCGCCTCATGCACTTCGGGCGATACGGCCCGGACGGCGAAGACTCGGGGAGACTGCAGCCCCTGTATCTCGGCTACGACGGCCTCTTGCGGGGATACGACTTCGGCTCGTTCGACTTCGCCCTCGAGTGCCCGACGGACGGCCCATGCACCAACTACAACCGGCTGTTCGGCTCCAAGATGATCCTCGGAAACGTCGAGGTCCGCTTTCCGCCGCTCGGGCTGCTGGGGATCGGGAGGGGGCTCTTCGGATTCCTGCCGATCGAGATGGTGCTGTTTGGCGATGCCGGCCTGGCCTACTGCACGGATGTCGCGTTCGAGTGCATTTCGGAGACGCGCGAGCTGTCCCGGCCGTTCTTCATGGGCGGCGAGCGCGACCCGCTCTTCAGCGCCGGTGCGGGCCTCAGGATGAACGTGTTCGGGTTCATGATCATCGAGCTCGACTGGGTCTATCCGTTCAACCGGATCCGCGGCGGGCATTTCCAGTTCTCCTTCCTACCGGGATTCTGACGCCTGGATGACGCGGGACCTACACGGGGAGGATGCGGCGACGCACCCTCCCCGTCGCGTGTACGTTCAGCTCCTGAACCGGTTGGCGACGAGCCGCCGCGATCGATAGACTTCGCTCATGGCATTTCTCGCGACACGGCACCAGCGTGCGCAGGTCGTCATCGGGCTGCTTGGCACTGGTCTCCTCATCACCATGTGGCCGTACGTGACCGGGCTCCTCGGAGCGCCGGTGCTCTACGTGGTGTTCAACCCGCTCTACGGACTGCTCAGGAAACGGCTCAAGCCCGTCTTCGCTGCGGCCCTCGTTGTCGCGACCGCCACGCTGCTGCTGCTCGTTCCCGGCGCGTCGATCATTACTCTGGTGATCAACGAAGCGCAGAGCCTCGCGGGCGGGCTCATTCAGAGCCCGCTGGTCGGGCGGCTCGCCGAGCTGCAGGTCGGGGATTTCGCGGTCGGTCCTCGGCTGGTCAACCTCGGTGAGAACGCGGTGCAGTGGATTGGGTCGAGCGCCCTCGATCTCGTGGGCACCGCGACGAAGCTCGCACTCAACCTCACGATTGCGATGTTCGGACTCTACTTCCTGTTGGTGGCCGGCGGCCGCACGTGGGAGGCAGTGAGTCCCTACATCCCCTTCAACGCGGCGAACACCGAGCAACTTCGGGTCCGCTTCCAAGACGTGACCTACTCCACGCTGATCGGTACCGGACTGATCGCAGTCGTCCAGGGGGGATTGGTCGGAGGTGCCTTCGCCGTTGCCGATCTCCCCAATGCCGCCTTCTGGGGCGTGGTCACCGGTGTCTTCGCGATCCTGCCGGTCGTCGGCAGCGGCCTCGTCTGGGGACCCGGCGCCGTGGCCCTCATGCTCGGCGACCGCGTTGGCGCTGGCGTGGCGGTGCTCGTATGGGGAATCGTCGTGGTCGCGAGCGTCGACAATTTCATTCGGCCCCTCGTGTACAATCGGTGGGCTAGGATTCATCCGCTCGTGACCCTTGTCGGCGCACTTGCCGGCATCAGGTTCTTCGGACTCCTGGGCCTGCTCATCGGTCCACTCGCCCTGTCCTACTTCTTCGAGTTGATCGAGATGTACCGCGCGGAGTACATCGATGAAGAGGATCGTGCGGAGCACGTCGACGGGCTCGTGAGCGTCACCGAAGTCCGCAACCCCGCGTCCGGCGCCTACGAAGTCGCGGAGTGACCAGGGACCCATCGACGCCGCACCGCAGCGTGCTGATCTCCCTGCTCCTGACGGTCACCGTCGCATCGCCCGCCGTCGTCGGCCCACAACGTAGCACCGATCCGCAGCGCGACTCGCTCGAGGTACGCCAAGCGCTCGAGCGGGCTCAGCGCGACTTCGAGCGACTGCGCCGGCGGTATCTCCCGGTCACGCTGGTGGGGGCCCCCTCGCCATGTCCCGAGCGCGTCGGCCGATTCTGCACGTGGCCGGAGGACCCGCACGACGATTCGGACAACCATCCACCGGAGCATTCGCGTGCCGTGGCAGCGCGCGAGGATCTCATCCGCCGCCTCGAGGCTGGGGCTGCGCGGCTGCCCGGCGATGGCTGGATCGCGGGGCAGCTTGTCCGCTATCTCCTCGAAGCGAGCCGTGGTGCGGCAGCAGCGAGCGCCGCGAACGGCTGCCGGGCCGCATCATGGTGGTGCAGCGCGGTGCGAGGAATCGTGGCCCACACGCGCAGCGATTTCTCGAGGGCAGACAGCCTATTCGAGCTCGCCCTGGCGGAGGCTCCCGACGACATTCGGTGCGGATGGACCGATCTGACGATCCTGCTCGATGCGGACGCGGTCCGATCCTACCAGGATCTCGATTGCGACTCCCGAGTGGCCGTTAACGACCGCGTGTGGTGGCTCGCAGAC
>JBDHDN010000427.1:0-3662 GCA_039591485.1 Gemmatimonadota bacterium | reverse complement strand
GCGCCGGATCGGTGTACGACACGTTGAAGTTGTTGATGTTGCGGCCGAACTGCCACTGGAATGAGACGCGCTTCGCCCGTCCGAAGAGATTCGGCTCATCGAGGCCGATGAAGCTCCTCCTTGGACTCAGCGCACAGACAGGCTTCGTGTGGGGTGATGCCGGCCCGCACTTCCGACAGCTCTTCTCGATGGGCGGCGTGCAGTTCGGCATCCCGCTGCGCGGCTACGAGGAGTTCTCCATCACTCCCCGCGGCTTCGACCCGTTTGCCAGTGGGCAGCAGGCGAGTACGGTCGATGCGTTCGGGGGCTCCTACATGGCCATCACCGGCGAGCTTGGATTTCGCTTCAGTCAGTCGATCTACGCAAACACCTTCGTCGATGCCGGCAACGTGTGGGCGTCTCCGGGCAAGTTCAATCCGGCCCGGATGTTCCGCGGCGTTGGCGTCGGCCTCAGTCTCGTCACTCCGCTCGGACCCATCGGTCTCGACTATGCGTACGGGTTCGACCGGATCGACGTGTTCGGCAATCCCGATCCCGGCTGGAAATTCCATTTCCGACTGGGCAATTTCTTCTGATTCACTTAGCTCAGGAATACCATCATGCATCTTGATCGTCGGACCATGACTCGCTTCGGTCTCGGGGCCGTCGCCGTACTCGCGGTGGTCGGCGTTGCCGCGATGCCGTCGGCACCGGTGGCCCAGGACAACAGCCGCATCGGGATCGTCGCCACCGAGATCATCCTCCGCCAGACGCCGGGATATGCTCAGGCAGAGTCGACCTTCACCGCCGACCTTACAAGCTGGCGTCAGGAAGTCGAAGTGCTGCAGCAACAGCTCGATTCGGCGATCACGGCCTTCGACCAGCAGGCGGTCGTGCTGTCCGCGACCGCCCGGCAAGAGAAGGAGGAGGAACTGCGCTCGCTGCAGCAACGCTATCAGACGCGAGCATCAGAGCTGCAGCAGCGCGCCGAGGAGCGGCGCGGCGAGCTGGTCGGCCCACTCGAGGAGCGCATCCAGACCGTGGTGGACGGACTCAGAGCGGAGCGAAACCTGCTCGTCATCTTCGACGTCTCGTCACCGGGCAACACGATCATCTCCGCCGATCCCGTCATCGATCTCACGACGACGGTGGTCCGCCGACTCACGTCCCAAACCGGGCAGTAGTCGGACGTTGCGGTTCCGTTCCGGCGTCACCGCCGGGTCCGTCGCCAGCCTCGTTGGCGGCGAACTGATCGGGACCGGGGATCGGGCCCTCGCCGGGGTCGCCGCGCTCGGTGCGGCGGGCCTCGGGGATCTCGCGTTCGCCCACGGCCCCGAGGGCGAGCCGCCGCTGCGCGCCACCCGCGCCGGTGCCGTGATCGTTCCCGCCGGCCTGCGCCACGCCGTCCCGGCGCCCAGTACCGCCATCGTCGTCGACCATCCTGTCACTGCCGTCGCGCACGCCATTGAGGTCTTCCGACACGAATCCGACGAGTGGGGAGTACATCCGACCGCGATTCTCGGTGCCAGCTGCACCTGGCGTGGCCGGATCCGAGTGGACGCCCATGCGGTGATCGGACCTCGCGTGGCCCTTGGCGAGGATTGCCGCGTCGGTCCGGGCGTTGTCATCGAGGCAGGTGCGAGGTTCGGCGATCGGTGCGAGATCGGCCCCGGGGCGACTGTGCACGCCGATGCGCGCCTCGGGAATGATGTCACGATCCGCACCGGCGCGCGGGTGGGGGGTGCGGGCTTCGGCTTCGTCAACGAGGCCGGGCGGCATCAACGCGTACCACAGTTGGCAGGGTGTTCCGTTGGCGACTGGGTGGAGATCGGCGCCAACAGCGCGGTCGACCGCGGCGGTTCCCGCGATACCGAGATCGGCGAGGGCACCAAGATCGACAACCTGGTGCAGATAGCCCACAATGTCCGTATCGGTCGGCACTGTGTCGTCATGGCGCAAGTAGGGATCGCCGGCACGGTTACCGTAGAGGATGACGTGCTCCTCGCCGGCCAGGCCGGGTTGGCCGACCATCTCACCGTCGGCCGGGGGGCCCGCATTGCTGCACAGAGTGGCGTGATCGGCGATGTGCCAGCCGGTACCACGGTCTCGGGGTATCCCGCCCGCGATCACCGCGCCGTGCTCCGGCAGAGCGCCGCCCTCGCCCGCTTGACACCGCTCGTCACCGACATCGAAAGGATCGTGCAGCGCGATGAGTGAGACTCGACGATCGATTGCCTCGACGGTGAGCGTCACCGGCATCGGACTCCACAGCGGCGCTCACGTCACCGCGACCCTTGGGCCGGCACCATCGGGAACCGGCATCGTATTCCGCCGAGTGGACGTGCCGGACGCTCCGGACATTCCCGCGGGCCTGTCTGCAGTGCACAGCACGGAGCGCCGGCTCGTGCTCGGGAATGCCGAGGTGAACGTCGGCACCGTCGAGCACCTCCTGGCCGCCACTGCCGGGCTTGAGATCGACGACCTCATGGTCGAGGTGGATGGTCCCGAGCTCCCCTCGGGAGACGGTAGCGCCTTGCCGTTCGCCGAAGCCCTCACCAGCGCCAAACCGTCCGACCAGGAGGGTACGGTGCAGCACATCGCCGTCCGAGCACCCTTCACCGTGCATGCCGGCGACACCCGGTACCTCATTGCCCCCGGTGAAGCCCTGCACCTCACCGTCGCGATCGACTTCGACCACGCGGCAGTGGGCCGGCAGGCAGCCAGCATCGAGCTGACGCGGGAGTCATTCCTGCAGGAACTCGCTGGCGCACGGACGTTCGGCTTTCGGCACGAGGTCACCACGCTTCAGGAGCGTGGTTTGGCACGTGGGGCATCAACCGACAACGCGCTCGCCCTCGAGCCTGACGGCCAGGCAAGCGCGCCGTTGCGCTGGCCCGACGAGTTTGCGAGGCATAAGGCACTCGATCTGCTGGGCGATCTCGCGCTGCTCGGTGGTCGCCTCCGCGCCGAGATCGTGGCGATGAGGCCAGGGCACACCCGGAACGTCGAGCTCGCACGCATGATCGAGCGGACGGCGCTATCCACGACGCCTCCGGTGATGGGCATCCAGCAGATTCTCGGCGTGCTCCCGCATCGGTATCCATTCCTGCTCGTGGACCGGATCGTCCACGCCGAGCCGGGCAAGCGGATCGTGGGTATCAAGAACGTCACGATGAACGAGCCGTTCTTCCCAGGCCACTTTCCGGACCATCCCGTCATGCCCGGAGTACTCATCGTCGAGGCGATGGCTCAGACGGGCGGCATGTTGCTCCTGGGCCAGGTCGACGATGCGGAAGGCAAGATCGTCTATTTCATGTCCATCGACGACGTGAAATTCCGCAAGCCGGTCATCCCGGGCGACCAGCTGCGCTTCGAGCTGGAGATGTTGCGGTTCCGCGGGAAGACGTGCCACATGCAGGGGGTCGCCTACGTCGACGGCCAGCCCGTTGCCGAAGCGAAGATGATGGCGGCGATCGTCGATCGCTGATACCGTCCGGTGCCTCCGGCCATCCACGCCTCTGCGATCATCGATCCGGGAGCCCGTCTTGGCACCCAGGTCGAGGTCGGTCCGTTCGCCGTCGTGGGACCTGGTGTGGAAGCCGGTGAAGGGACCCGAATCGGGCCGCACGCCATCGTGGAGCATACGACGCTTGGGGCGGGGTGCACGGTGGCCGCCGGTGCCG
>JBDHDN010000426.1:0-3685 GCA_039591485.1 Gemmatimonadota bacterium | reverse complement strand
CGGAGAAATCGAGACCGGCGAGGAAGATCAGACCGGGGACGAGGATCACGCCGCCGCCGACACCGAGGAGCGCGCCGAGCCCTCCGGCCAGCAGTCCGATTCCCGCGAGCTCGAGCCCCTCGACCACGCCATCCCTCCGATCCCGATGCGCAGTGCGTATCGCGGGAACTTACGCACCGCGTGGTCGCCGTCGCCACCACCTCCCGCACGGCACATTGCGTGGCGGGCTTCGTGCGGCGAGCTTTCGCCCCCGCAGTGGACACCTACCGGTCAATCAGTCGAGCACCGCCGATGCCTGACGCCGTCCAGACCCATCCCGCGCTCGCAGGCTACCCCGCGCTCCTCACCATTTCGGTGCAGTGGGGTGAGATGGACGCCTACGGCCACGTCAATAACACCGTGTTCTTCAGGTACTTCGAGTCGGCCCGCATCGTGTATCTCGAGCAATGTGGGTTCCTCGAGGCATACGACCTAGACCGGGTGGGAGCCATCCTCCACTCGACGGACTGCCGGTTTCGGCTCCCGCTGATTCACCCGGACACGGTGCAGGTGGGTGCCAGGGCGACGGCAGTCTCGGAGGACCGCTTCACCATGGCGTACCGCATCGTCTCGCTGGCTGCGGATGCCGTTGCGGCGGACGGGACGGGGGTCGTGGTGGCATACGACTACCGTGCGAATCGCAAGACCGCACTGCCGGGCTTGGTGCGGCGGCGAATTGCGGAGCTGGACGGGGTCGCCTAGAGCCGGGAGCCGGCACCCACCGAGCCCTGGTCCACCGGCAGCAAGGTTCGATTGATCGTTCCCCCCTGCCGACCGTGGAGGATGCACGCAACCCGGCGTCGAACGCCAAACGCTCCGCACACCGTGCTAGGGCGCGCTCAGTCGGTCTCCGGCATCCGCCCCTCGACCCGCCACGCCACCACGTATTCCACATCCAGTTCGTCCTGCATGACGGCATACATGTACCAGCCGCCATCGGGCGCCCGTACGAACTGTCCCGCCCGCCAGATCTGATCCCAGGGTGGGGAGACGACGCCTAGGTAACGCCCGTCCGCGTCGAAGACATCCCACACGTCGGACGCAGGTGGTCGTCCGGCGGTGTTCGGCCCAACCCGCAGCGGGTTGTTTTCCTTCGTCGGTTCGATGTCGCGAAGCGGGACGAAGCGCTGCACCAACAACGCGTTCTCCGGCCCGCAGATATAGCGACGGTATACCGGGTACACACGTTCAAAGCGCACGCGCGACTTGATCTCGGCCGCGCGGCCCTGCGGTACCTGACGTTCCTGTAGAAGTTCGTCGTACCAGGCCATCATGACCGCTTCGTCGCGCCCGTCCAGGGGGACGCGGTCCCGTTCGAGCGACATCACGCGCTCGGGCGCTCCCGAGGGCCCAAACCAGGTCATCCGGTACTCGTCGCTCGATCCGATCCAGACCCCCCCACCGCAGAAGTCGTACCCGACCTTGCCCCGGTAGTAGTACTGCAGCCGAGCGTTCCCTTCGATCACTGCGGACTGCATCGACGGCAGGCGCCCGAGCGTATCGATGACCTCGCCGCGAACGTCGATCTCCACGATGTGCGTCAACGTGTCAGCCAGGGGTACATCCGGTCTGACGATCGCCTCCCACCCCACGGCCAGCCGTCCGGATGGATCCGTGTCGAAGTCGGAAGTGCGGTACCCGTCACGCGGCGCGAGTGAGAACCCGGGGAGCTGCGTGCCGTCGGGCGCGAAGACGTGCACCGCCCGGTTGTTGCCGTTGTCGATCACCAGAATGGTGTCGCCCTTCATCCGGGCCAGGTACAGCGCGCGCGACCCAAACTCACCGGGGCCGGACCCTTGCCGTCCCACCGAGCGTTCGAGCGTGCCATCGGGAGAGAAGTACCGGACGTTGTGCGCAAGCTGGTCCGCGACAACAACGCCACGGTTCGAGAGGATCGCCAGCCCTGTGATCCGCCCGAACTGATAATCCGGATCGCCGTCGGCCGTCCCGATGCGGAGCACCTCGTGGAAGGTCCAGAGGGGCTCCTCACCCCACAGCGGCGTGCCGAAGTTCTCGACGATCGTGATGCCGGCGGTGTCGCGCTCCGCGCCGTCCCAACCGCTCAGCACGTCGTCCCCGCCCACGCAGGCACTTCCCCACGTCAGGGCCGACATGATCCCGAGGAGGTACGCGGGTGTGGCTCTCGTCACGATCGGCAGCCTCGTCATGGATTCCCCCAGCGAAATGCATTCGGGTGGCCGTACCCCGCGGTCAGTCGGCCGCCGGCATCCTCCCCTCGACGCGCCAGGCCACCACGTACTCAAGGTCCAGCTCGTCCTGCATCACGGCATACATGTACCACCCGCCGTCCGGAGCCTGCACGAAGAATCCCCCCCGCCATACCTGATCCCACGGTGGGTTGACGACTCCGAGGTAGCGACCGCTCGCATCAAAGACGTCCCATGTGTCCGACGGCGGTGGTCGCCGTGCGACGTTGAATCCAATTCGTAGGGGATTGTTCTCCGCCGTCGGCTCGATATCACGCAGGGGGTGGAACTGCTGCACCATCAACGTGCTCGCGGGGCCGCACACGTACCGCCGGAAGGCCGGGTAGGAACTCTCGAACCGAACCCGCGACTTGATTTCCGTCGCACGTCCCTGAGGCACCTGACGCTCTTGAAAGAGCGCGTTGTACCACGCCATCATGACCGCTTCGTCGCGCCCGTCGAGTGCCAGGCGCTCCCGCTGCAAGGTCACGACCCGTTCCGGAATGCGTGGCGACGCCTTGTACCACCCCAGCCGGAAATCGTCGCTCCCCGCAATCCAGATCCCGCCCGCGCAGAGATCGAATTCCACCTCACCGCGGTAGTAATACCGCAGTGTCGCGCCACCCTCCCTGGTTGCCGTCTGGATAGAGGGCATGACGCCGACCGTATCGACCACAGTGCCGTGCGTATCGTATTCGATGATCACGGTGGGCATCTCAGCCGTGGGAACGTCGGGTCGAAGGACCGGTTCCCACCGGGCGACGAACCGTCCCGACGAACTGATGTCGAAATCGGTCGTCCGATATCCCTCCTGCGGCGCCAGCGAGAAGTCGCCGATGAAGGTGCCGTCCGGGGCCATGACATGGACCTCTCGTGACGGCCCTTCCATCACCAACACGGTGTCGCCCGGCATCCTCGCAAGCATGATGGCACCGGAGCCCAGCTCACCCGGCCCGTCGCCTTCCCTGCCCACCGCCTGCTCGAAGACTCCCTCGGCGGAAAAGAACCGCACGTTGTGGGCGAGCCGGTCTGCCACCACGACGCGGAGGTCCGAGAGGATCGCCAGTCCCGTGATCGAACCGAACTGGTAGTCGGGATCGCCGTCAGCTGTCCCGATCCGGAGCACCTCGTGGAAGGTCCAGAGCGGCTCGTCACCCCAGAGCGGCGTCCCGAAGTTCTCGACGATCGTGATCCCGGCGCTGTCCCGCTCGACACCGTCCCAACCGCTGAGCGGGTCATCACCTCCCGAGCAGCCACCGAGCACCATCGCAATGAGGGAGGACAAGAGCAGACCAGCCACGCAGTGCAGACCCGTCGCCTTGCTTCGTGTCGTCATCCTGGCCCTCTGTGCAAGAAATGGATGTACCACTGCCGCTCAGCATGGCTACCGACTCCGCCGCTGCTACGACGGCATGCGGCCCTCGATCCGCCACCCCACC
>JBDHDN010000425.1:0-3691 GCA_039591485.1 Gemmatimonadota bacterium | reverse complement strand
TCGTGCTGTATCCGAAGGCCGTACCCGATTCCACGGTGGTGCGTCTACCGGATGGGAGGATCCGGACCATCCCGCCATCGGTCGAGGAGAGCGGTACCGAACTGCCGGCGGTCTCGCTTGGACTCCTGCGGGTCCGCGACCGGCTGGAGGTCGATCTCATTGGCAACGGTATCGAGCTTCCGGCGGCGATCGATGTCCGGCCCGTGCGCCGCTGGGCGCAGGCGTGGAGCGTCGTCGGTCCATTCCCGAGTCCCCGCACGCTGGGCACAGAGCATTCCGCGGCGCTCGACAGTGTCTTTGGACCTGAGCGCGATCCGTCACTCGATGCAGTCTATCCGGGGGTCGCCGGCGAGGAGGTACGCTGGCAACGTGCCTCGGCAAGTGGCGACGGTCAGGTCCGGCTCAACCCGTTGTTCGCCCCCAACGACTGGGTAGCAGCATACGCGCAGACCTTTGTATTCAGCCCGGGCCACCGGGAAGCAACGCTCCTCCTCGGGGCCGACGACGCGCACGTGTTATGGGTCAACGGGACCCGCGTGTCTCAGCGGCAGGGCCGGCACATCTCCCAGGCGGACGAGCTGGAAGTCCCGGTCCGGCTCGAGGCAGGGTGGAACCGGGTGCTGCTGAAGGTGGCCGACCTCGACGGTGGTTGGGCGTTCCAGCTCCGCGCCGCAGACCCGGATGCGGTACTGTCGTGGAGCGTGCGCGGCGATCGGTAGCGAGGTGTCACGCACGGCGCACGAGATCACGGGAGACGAGACGGTATGCAACTGACGACGAGGATCCCTTTCACTTCCGCCACGTTGCTGATCACAGCCGCCGCGTCAGGCTTCACGCAGACCGTTCCGCGTCCGGATCAGCGCGTCGAGGCCAGCAGCGGCGTTGTGGCCGCCGCACACCCGCTCGCGGCACGTGCCGGTCTCGACATGCTGCGGAGCGGTGGAAATGCGGTCGACGCAGCCATCGCGACCGCCTTCGCCGTTGGTGTGGTGGAGCCGATGATGTCCGGCATCGGTGGTGGGGGATCGCTGACCCTCTGGCTCGACTCTGCCCGCACCGCGTGGCATGTGGAGTTCTACCCGTCCTCGCCCGGAAGTCCGGACTACGCGCTCGACAGCGTCGATGAGGACGAGGCGATCCGCGATTCGCTGGTTCCGCCCGAGCGCTGGGCAGCGGTGCCCGGTGCCGTGGCCGGCTTGCTCGCGACGCATGAGCGATTCGGCCGCCTGCCGCGGGAGACGGTACTCGCGCCGGCGATCCGGTTAGCCCGTGGTGGGTTCCCAGTGCACGCGTTGCTCGGAGCGGTGATCGTCGAGGCCCGTGAGAAGCTGCAGTACGACCCACGAGCACGGGAGCTGTTTTTCCCCGAGGGCGTGCCACTGCAGCCGGGAGATACGCTGCGGCAGCCCGACCTCGCCACTACGCTCGAGCTGATCGCGCGTGAGGGGCGGGACGGCTTCTACCGGGGGCCGGTCGCGGAGGAGGTCGTGGCTGCGCTGAGGCGAGGCGAGAACCCGATCACGCTGGCTGATCTTGCGGCGTTTGAGCCGCGTTGGCGCCGACCGCTGTGTGGCACCTACCGGGGATTCACGGTGCTGTCCGCTCCGCCGCCCCTGGCGGGCAGCGAAGTGGTCCAGACGCTTGCGCTCCTGGAGCCCTTTGATCTCCCGGCGCTCGGCCTGCCGATTGCGAACGGTGATGCGCTAGCCGCTGTGGTCGATGCGATCCGCGTTGCGCGCACGGACTACGATCGCTGGATCGGCGATCCGCGGGATGTTGGGGTGCCGGCCATCGGGATGGCAAGCGCAGAGTATGCCGACGAGCGGCGGGCGCTGGTTGGGATCGCCGCGGTGCCCGACACGTTGGCTCCGGGCGATCCCTGGGACGAGGAACGCACGGCACTGCCCGATGCGTGCGCGCTGGCCGGTGCCTTTCCGCCGACCACGTTGCCGCGTGCGGAGGACGAGCCGATGCCGGCAGGACCGTCAGGAGAGGACGCACAGACCACCCACCTGTCGGTGATCGATGCCGATGGGAATGCCGTCTCGCTCACCTACACCTTGGGCTTGTACTTCGGATCCGGTGCCTACGCGGCCGGTGCGTTCTACAACACGGCCGCCGCCAACTTTGGCGGTCCGGCCGCGAACCGTCGCGGGCCATTCCGTGCGCCCCGCTCGAGCACGACGCCCACCCTCGTACTCGAAGACGGTCGCATTCGCATGGCGGTAGGCTCACCGGCGTCCGGCCGCATCGCACCGGCGATCGTGCACACGATCCTGTACACGCTCGACTACGGGCTCGACCCGTGGACCGCAGTTGCGATGCCGCGGGTGTACCCCTTCTTCAACAGCCGCGAGGTCAGGCTCGAGATGGGCTTCGCCGCCGAGGCCCTCGCGGAACTGAGTGGGCGAGGCTACGAGCTCACGGTGCGCCCGGCGTACGACATGTACTTTGGCGGGGTGCACGTGGTGCTCGTCAGCGACGACGGGACCTTGATCGGTGCGGCCGACCCGCGCCGGGAAGGAGTGGCGGTCGGGTATTAGACGGATGGACGGACGGCTCCATCCCCCCGCATCCATCCGGTGGCCCATCCGCGAGTCCGCCCGGCGGCCTGTGCGGCTAACCGCCCAACCGCCTGCCCGCCCCTCTGCCTAGGACACCACCCGCTCGTAGCTCTCCGGATTCCACTTCGGCCGCTCGGCCGCGTTCGCGATCTCGATGCCGAGGAACAGCATCAGTTGCACGATGCGCGACTCCTTCTCGGCGTCGATCTTCTCCGGCTCGTCCGTCACCTGATGGTAGTCCTCGTGCGTCCCGTTGAAGAAAAACAGAATCGGCACGCCGCGCCGGGCGAAGTGGATATGGTCCGAACGGTTGTAGAAGTTCTCTTCGGGCCACAGGTCGTCGATCGCAGTCATGTTGAGCTCGGGGTGCGCCGCGTTCACCCGCTCGAGCGTCTCGCCCAGGTCGGAGTGCTCCTTGCCGATGACGACAATCGTGTCGGTCCAGTTCCGGCCGACCATGTCGGCATTCACGTTCGCCACCATCTGTTCCACCGGTACCGGGGGGTGCTCCGCGAAGAACGACGATCCCCACAGCCCCTTCTCCTCGCCGCTCACCGTCAGGAAGATGACCGATCGCTTGGGCCGGGGATGGAGCGCGGCGAACGCCTCGGCAAGCTCGACGATGGCCACGGTTCCCGAAGCGTTGTCGTCGGCACCGTTGCAGATGGAGTCGGCGCCCCGCGCGGCGCACGATCCCTGATCTGCCGTGCCCGAGTGGTCCATGTGCGCACTGAAGACGAGGTACTCGTCCTTGAGCACGGGATCGCTGCCCTCGAGGATTCCGACCACGTTGGGGGCGCTCTCGTCACTGACGGTCTCGAACGCGAGCCGCACGTCCATGTGCATACCTTCCATTTGCGTGACGGCGAAGGGCGCATCGGCAGCTCAGACAGCGAGACTCGTATCAAGGCCCCGGGCCGCCAGCAGTTCGGTGAACAGGTCGGTGCGGAACTGGAAGAACGGTGTGCCATCTTCCGGACTGCCGACCTGCCGCCGGGGACGCCCCTCCCTTGCGGCCATGCGCTCCCAGATTGTCTGCGAGGCCGGGGTCGCCAGCAGAACGGCTCCGAAATCCCGCTCCTGCATGCCGCCGAACAGATCCTGAAGTGATCGCATGGACGCGGTGA
>JBDHDN010000424.1:0-3692 GCA_039591485.1 Gemmatimonadota bacterium | reverse complement strand
AGGGTGGTCTCTGGCGCAAGATCAAAGACGTCGCCCTCACTGACGTGACGGTGCTGGTGAAGGGGCTCGATCGGGACGCGCTCGACGGCGTCGAACGGGTCTTGGTCGAGGCCGACTTCGGGCCCGCGGCATTCGAGATCACCGAGGACCTCGAGCAGAAGCTCCGCCGCGGCACCCTCAAGACCGAGTCAGCAGTACGCTCGTGGCTCGCTGAGCGGTTGCTGGCTTTGCTGCCGGAGCGGGCGGAAGCCGTCGGCCTCGACATCGGGGACGGCGAAGGTCCCGGCGTCGTGCTCGTGCTCGGGGTGAATGGTGTGGGCAAGACGACCACGCTCGCCAAGCTCGCACACCATCTGCTTGGCCACCGACGGTCGGTGCTGCTGGCTGCTGCGGATACCTACCGCGCAGGGGCGCGCGAGCAACTGATGCAGTGGGCGGGCCAGCTCGGCATCGACTGCGTCGCGGGAGAACAGGGCGGAGACCCCGCGGCGGTCGCGTTCGACGCCGTCGAAGCGGCGGCGGCGCGCGGGATCGATGCTGTGATCGTGGATACGGCCGGGCGGCTGCACACTCACCGGGATCTCATGGATGAGCTGCGCAAGATCGTGCGCGTCGTGGCTCGCAAGCGCCCCGGGGCGCCACACGAGAGCCTGCTGGTGCTGGACGCCACCGTGGGCCAGAATGCGCTCCAACAAGGTCGGCAGTTTGCCGATGCCGTACCCGTGACGGGCGTCGTGCTGACCAAGCTGGATGGGACGGCCAAAGGGGGAGCGGTGCTGCGCGTCGAGCAAGAACTGGGTCTGCCGATCCGCTGGGTCGGCATAGGTGAAGGTCTCGAGGACCTGGAGCCCTTCGATCGGCAGCGCTTTGTGGAGCGGCTGCTCGCCGACTGATGCTGCGTCCCGACACGCCGATCCAGTTCCTCAAGGGCGTGGGTCCGCGTCGGGCCGAAGCGTTCGAGCGCATTGGGGTCGAGACGGTCGAGGATCTCCTGTACCATGCGCCCCACCGCTACCTCGACGCCACCACGGTCACGCCGATTGCACAGGCCTCGGTCGGCACCGACGTCACGGTGGTCGGCCGCGTGGTGTCGAAGGCCGTGGTCCCGACGCGCCGGCGGCTGCGCATCTTCCGCGCGGTCCTCAGGGACGACACCGGGGTGATCGAGTGTGCCTGGCCCGGGCAGGCATTCCTCGACCGGACCATCACGCAGGGACAGCTGCTCCTCGTCTCCGGACCGGTGAAGTATTATCACGGGCGCCAGGTAACGCCGCGGGAGCAGATCGTGCTCGCAGGTGCAGACGAGGAAGGCGATCGCGTCGGCCTGATCCTCCCGGTGTACCCCGCGACCGAGGGCCTCACCCATCGTCAGATCCGCCGGCTGGTGCAGGAGCACCTCGACCGTCTGCTGGAGCTGGTCGATGACACGCTGCCGGATTCGCTGCGGCATGAGTCGCGGGCGTTGCCCCTCGCGGAGGCGCTGCGTGCGGTGCACCGGCCGACGGAACCGGGGGAGCCGGAGCAGGGGCGCCGCCGCCTCGCCCTCGACGAACTGTTCGATCTCCAGCTCGTCGTGGCCCGCGCACGCCATCTCGCCAAGGCGGCGCAGAAGGGACCGCACTTCGAGATCCGCAGCGCCCTGACATCGCAGCTGAAGGCGTCCCTGCCGTTCGAGCTGACCGCCGAGCAGAAGCGCGCGGTGCGCGAGATCACGGCGGACATGACCGCATCCGAGCGCATGCATCGCCTGCTCATGGGGGACGTGGGCACCGGCAAGACGGTCGTGGCCCTGTTCGCGATGCTGTTGGCGGTGGAGAACGATTACCAGGCCGTGTTCATGGCACCCACCGAGCTGCTGGCGGAGCAGCACGCCCGCACGCTCGCCACGCTTCTCCACCCCCTGGGCATCGTCCCCGAGGTCCTGCTGGGCCGGTTGTCAGGGACCGAGAAGGTCGCGATCAGGGCGCGGCTCGCGTCCGGCGGTGCTCGGGTTGCCGTAGGCACCCATGCACTCTTCCAGGAGCACACCACGTTTCACCAGTTGGGGCTGGTCGTCATCGACGAGCAGCACCGCTTCGGCGTCGAGCAGCGCGCGGCGCTGATCGAGAAAGGCGAGGCGCCCGACGTGTTGCTGCTGTCGGCCACGCCGATCCCTCGAACCCTGGCCCTCACGCTCTACGGCGATCTCGACATCTCGGTGCTCCGCCAGAAGCCGCACCGGCAGGCACCGGTGAAGACGGGCGTACGGGCGAACAGCGATCGGCTCAAGCTCTATCAGTTCCTGCGCGAGCGCTGCGAGGCCGGCCGCCAGGTCTATGTCGTGTACCCGGTGATCGAGGAGTCGGAACGGGTGGACCTCAAGGCGGCCACGACGATGGCGGAGGAGTTGCGCACCCGACTGGCGCCGCTGGACGTGGAGCTGGTCCACGGTCGCATGAAGGCCGAGGACCGCGACGCCGTGATGCGTCGCTTCCGCGACGGAGCGATCGACATCCTCGTCGCGACCACGGTGATCGAAGTTGGCATCGACGTCCCCAACGCGACCGTCATGGTGATCGAGCATCCGGAACGGTTCGGGCTAGCGCAGCTGCACCAGCTCCGAGGGCGTGTCGGTCGGGGGGCGGAGCAGAGCCACTGCGTGCTCATCGCCGACGATCCCTCCGCGCGGGAGCGCCTGCTCCGCTTTGCGCGTACGACTGACGGCTTTCGCATCGCGGAGCTCGATCTCAAGGAGCGCGGGATGGGCGATCTGGCAGGCAAGCGGCAAGCTGGCGGGTTCGCCCTACGGTTCGCCGACCTCGAGCGCGACGGCGATCTCGTTGACCAGGCCCGGCGGGCAGCCTTGCGGCTGATCGCCGCGGACCCAGATCTGAGCGCAACCCCTCACACCACACTCCGTCGGCGGATCGAGCGGCGCTATCGGAGGGGAATGGAGCTATTCCGGGTGGGTTGAGGCGGCCAGGTGGGGTGCTCCTCCGGGGAGTAGGAGACATCCCTCGCCGTGAGTTTGCCCGCGAGCTTCTGCGGTTGGGATGAGGGGGACGGCCCGATCTCCACTCGACCCGTTGCGGTGGGTTGTCATATCAATTCATGTTTATATATTTGTCGTATGGTGCAGCGCTCGCTCTCCCGCAGGTCACCGGCGGCTCTCGCCCGGTACCGCGCCCTCGCCGACGAGACCCGGATGCGGGTGCTACTGCGGCTTGTGGGTGGCGAGGTGTGCGTGTGTGAACTCGCAGAGGAGCTTGACGTGACGCAGCCGCTGCTGTCGTTCCACCTACGGACGTTGCGCGAAGCCGGCCTGGTCCGGGTGGAGCGTCGCGGCCGTTGGAACTTCTACTCGGTTGATGTGAGGGGGCTCGAGGCTGCGGGGGAGTTCCTGTCGGATGTCGTCGCAGCGCACGCCGCCCCGGCCCGGCCGGCGCCTGCCTGCTGCTGAGACGGAGTAGCGGGCTTTCGGGGTCCAATTGGGAAAGGCGGTTGACATGTCCGATGTGAAGCGCTCGGTGCACGAGCATTACCGGAAGGCGGCGCTCAAGGTGCTGGATGGCGCTGGCGGGTGCTGCGGTGGCGACGATCCCTACGGCCCCGTCTCCGAGGGTCTGTACTCGGCCGCCGAGTCTGCGACCGTGCCCCAGGCCGCCCTTCTCGCTTCACTCGGTTGTGGTAATCCCGTTGCGTTGGCGGAGCTG
>JBDHDN010000423.1:0-4290 GCA_039591485.1 Gemmatimonadota bacterium | reverse complement strand
TGGGAAGGGATCTTGGCTGGTTCTGGTACTACTGGCTGTTCACGACCGAGTCAGTGGACGGCTCGATCGCAGCTGTGTCCACCGAGGGTCCG
Source organism: Gemmatimonadota bacterium (assembly GCA_039591485.1). Classification (GTDB taxonomy): domain Bacteria; phylum Gemmatimonadota; class Gemmatimonadetes; order Gemmatimonadales; family GWC2-71-9; genus JAOTVV01. The sequence goes on along the minus strand of JBDHDN010000423.1, from coordinate 4,198 downwards.
ACGACGACGGTGACGGTACGCCAGGACGGGCAGATGCCGTCACCGATCGTGCTCGAGGTTCGGTTCGCTCCGGAGGGTCCGCCCGTTACCCCGATGGCGGGCAGCACGATGCTCGATTCGACAACGGCGCGCGTGACGATTCCGGCCGATGTGTGGTTTCCTGGGAGCCGCACGTACGACGTGGAACTGACATTCGGCGCACGGCCGATCGACCTCGTCATTCTCGATCCCGACTGCCGCTTTCCCGACGGCGATCCGACCGACAACATGTGGCCGAGAGACGAGGCCTTCGCCGAGACCGTCCGCAGTGGTGGTGCGATGATGATGATGCGGGGCGGCGCGGCGTGCTACGGGAAGGACGGGAGCTGATCGCCGGGTAGCGGTCCCCCGTTGTGCCGCACAGGGATCTCGAGGCGCTCGATGCACGGTGGCCGGGTCCGTATCGGATCGTCTAGGGCAGCAGGATGTCGTGCTCGACGAGAAACTGCCGGATCAAGGGCCATGAGCGGGGACAGTCGTTGTGCCCGCAAGCCAGCTCGTTGAGGTGCACGCCGGCAGCCTCGGCCAGCGTGCGGCCGTGCTCGACGGGGATGATCTCGTCTGTGGTGCCGTGGACGACGAGGATGGGACCGTTGAACGCCTCTACGGCCTCCACGTTGTCGAACGGGTCCCGCACGAGGAATCCCGGTGCGCCAAACCCCCGTGCAAACGGCCTTGTGCTGGAGAAGGCTGACTCGAGAATCATCGCGGCCAGCGGACGCTCGAGTGAGAGTTGCCCAACGGCGCCGCCACCCAGCGAGCGGCCGTAGCCTACAATGCGGTCCGCGTCGATGCCGGGCTCACTGGTTGCCCATGCGTGCGCCGCGAGGAACGTCTCGCGGATGGCCTTCTGCGATGGTCGGCCGGCCGAGCGCCCGTACCCCGGGTACTCCACCAGCAACACGGCCATGCCCCACGTGCGTGGGTCACGGAACTCGCTAGGCCAGTAGTCGATCAGCTCGCCGTTGCCGTGGCCGAAGAGCAGCAACGGCGCCGGGGAATCACCGGGGGTGAGTGGTGGCAGGAACCATGCTTCGCTCTGACCATCACGACCCGAGAGCCAGATCTGATGCGCATCCGGCGGGCGCGCCGGCGCACCAGTCGCACTCGGCGCGGGATACATGAGCCGTCGCTGCATGAGGAAGAGGAAGGCCCACCAGGCGGCGATGAGGAGGAGCGCTATCGCCGCGAGCCGAAGTGCGGTCACGGGCTAGTTCCGTAAGGCTTCTCGCGGAGGTCCCCCCTGCGGCGTGACACTCGTCATGGCGCCATCCGCCGGTGGCGCGTTCGCTCCCCCCGGCTTGGGTATGTTGATCGTGATCCCGTCGCTGACGTTGCCCGCCTCATCCTCCAGCGTGATCGTCACATCGACGCTCGAGGCACTGCCGAAGAGGTAGCAGTGATCCGTGCGGATCGAACCAGTGAATCCGTCGCCGGTCCAGGAGCTGAACGTCTCGCCGTCGAATGATCCGCCGCTCCCCGAGGGCCGGAACGTGTAGTAGACCCACACTGCCCCGGGGAATCGAGACACGTCACCGTCGCCGTCCAGGTAGTCGAAATCGACCTGGAACCAGCTGCCCGGCGGGTTGGGAGCGAAGATGTCACACACTTGCGCGTCGTTCACGCTTCTGAGCACGTAGTCGATGTTGGAGAGCACGGGCGCGCCGGTCGGCAAGACCGTCAGGGTAACATATGCAGACCACGAGTACTGGAGGCCCTCATCGCGAATCAGCACCTCCGCGTTGTAGGTGCCAGCCGCCAGACTGTTCGCCCTGATCGAAAGGGTGAGGGTGCCAGGAGACAGCGTGTCAATGACGAGCGTATTGAGGGACGTGTTCAGCCACGGTGTGACATTGGGTGTGTAGATCACCGGTAGTGTCGACGAGAGCTGGACCGGACGCTCGCCCGTATTCGACAGCGTGATCGTCGCCGAGGATGGTGTCGCCGCTCCGCCCACCGGCTGTGTGAACGAGCGAGAGCTCGGAGACAGCGTTATCCACCCGATCGTCGAGAAGCGGGCCGTCACGGTCCTGCTCTGATCCATTGTGACGACGCAGACCGGATCCGTCGTACACGTGAAGCCGCTTCCCGTGCCTGTCCAGCCCTCGAACCGGAAGATTCCCTCTGAGGTGAAGGTCGGCTCGGCCAACAGGGTGACCTGTGTCCCGCTCGAGTACGATGCAGTACAGTTCGCCGGTGGATCGCCCGAGGTGCAGGTGATTGCCGGCGAGGCGTCCTGGGTCGAGACCGTCCCCGAGCCCCGACCGTCGAACGCGATGGTGAGCGGGACCTGATTGTCGAGCACAGTGAGCCGTGTCGCGACGTAGTTGTTCGACTCATTCGACTCGGCGACCGTATTCCCGCGATCGACGAGAATGCCGATGTAGTAATTCCCCGGCGTCACGTCAACGGGAATCGTCAACGTTGGCCCACCCCAATTGGACTCGGCGCCAGCAGCAAGACCAAGGTTGCCATTCCCGTCCAGGTAGATATCGGTGCTTGTGATGACCGCATCCGTGGACAAGTAGAAGCCGTTACTGAACCCTCCAGCATCGGCATTCCCTTGATTCAGTATGGTCCACGGCGAGAGCTGAACGGTACTGCCACGCGGCACGGACGTCGGCGTCACCGTCGGCGTGCCGCTGGAGATGATCAGGTCGGGGAACAACTGGACAAACGACGCGGTGACGGTGCGAGGCGCGGTCATCGCGACGGAGCAACCGCCCGTCCCCGTGCAGGCACCGCTCCACCCAGTGAACGACGAACCGGTGAGCGCGCTGGCGCTGAGGCCGACGTTGACGCCTTCCGAGAAGGACTGACTGCACACGCCCTGCGTCTGTCCCCCCGAGATGGAGCAGTCGATGCCGCCGCCGCCGCTCACGGTGCCGTCCCCGTCGCCGGCGCCCTGGACCGTCAAGGTGAAGTACTCCGCGAACGCCGCGGTGACGGTCTTGCTCGCATCCATCGTCACGGTACAGGGACCGGTCCCCGGACAGGTGATGCCCGTGCCGCTCCACCCGATGAACTGATGGTTACCAACCGTACTGGCCGTTGCCGTCAAGGTCACCTGGGTGCTCTGGGTGTAGCTCTGGGCGCAGTCCCCGCTCGCCGTGCCATCGGTGATGGTGCAGCTGATCCCCGCCGGGCTGGCTGTGACGGATCCGCTTCCGGTGCCGGTCCCGATGACGGTGAGGGTCTGTGAGGGCAACTGGACGGTGTGCGGTTCGGTATCGCTACTGCCCTCGAACAGCGCATCCCCCGAGTATGTCGCCGTCAGGGTACGCGGGCCCGCCGTGGTGAAGGCGACCGAGCAGGCCCCGATGCCATCCACGAGAATGCCGTTGCATCCGTCGACGCCATCGGTGACCGTCACCGTGCCGGTCGGCACGCCGACGCTCGTGGTCACCGCGTACGACACCACGACGTTCTGACCGAGTGATCGTGGTCGTGGTGGTGTTGTCCACCACCGTGTGGGGCTCGGTGTCACTGCTGCCGGCGTAGAGGGCGTCGCCGGAGTAGGTGGCCGTCAGGATGCGACTGCCGACGGTGGTGAGCGCCAGGAAGCAGGAGCCGTCGCCTTGCGCGGTCAGGGTGCTGCTGGCTATCCACACCATCCGTGACGGTGACGCTCCCCGATGGAATCCCGACGCCGGCCGCCACCGTGAAGAACACGGAGACGTTCTGCCCGACGACCGAGGGATCCGGAGTGTCGTTGTTAATCGTGGTCGTCGTGGTGAGTTGGTTCACCGTGTGGAATTCGGTATCGCTGCTGCTGACGAAGTTGGCGTCGCCTTCATACGTCGCGGTCAGCGTCCTGGCCCCGGCCGTCGTGAGTGCCAGTGCGCAGCTCCCGGACGCCACCGTACCGCTGCATTCGTCCACCCCGTCAGTCACCGTGACGGTGCCCGTCGGGGTCCCGCCTACCGAGGTGACCGAGTAGGTCACCGTGACGTCCTCACCGACGCTCGACGGATCGGGGTCATCCGAGGTGATCACGGTGGCCGTTGTGAATCGGTTCACCGTGTGCGGCTCGGTGTCGCTGCTGCCGGTGAAGTTCGCATCGCCCGCGTACGTGGCCGTCAGGGTGCGAGACCCGGCGGTGCTCAGGGGCAGCGTACAGGTCCCCGTGGCGACCGTGCCGGAGCAGCTATTGACTCCG
>JBDHDN010000422.1:0-3750 GCA_039591485.1 Gemmatimonadota bacterium | reverse complement strand
TTAGATCCTCGAAGTGCTCCACCCCGACGGAGATGCGGATCAGCGACTCCGTGATTCCCAGCCGCGCGCGGTCTTCCGCCGATACGTCCGAGTGCGTCATGGACGCCGGATGCTCGGCGAGGGATTCCGTGCCACCCAAGCTCACCGCAAGGTGGATCAACTCGAGTGCATTGAGGAACTGGAACGCCTCCGTCTCTCCGCCGTCGATCTCGAAGGCGATGAGGGAGCCCGGCGCGAGACACTGAGTCGAGTACACGCCGTACATGGGATGGTCTTCGGGTAGGAGCCCGAGGTAATCCACGCTGCGGACCCTGGGATGGTCGCGGAGGTAGGCAGCGACGTACTGCGCGTTCTTCATCTGTGCGGTCATGCGCATCTTGAGTGTTTCGAGACTCCGCATGAGCAGCCAGCCCGTCCATGGGCCCGCGGCGGTGCCGATGAACGTCCGCAGCGTCTTGATGCGCTCCATCACGGCGGCCTTCCCCACACACGCCCCAGCCACGACGTCACTGTGACCGCCGAGGAACTTCGTGGCGCTGTACAGGGAGACGTCGGCTCCGTGCTGCAGGGGGTGCTGGAAGAGTGGACCGAGAAACGTGTTGTCTACGATCACGACGGGGCGCTCCCCGCCGGTCGCCAACGACTCGGCCAGTGCTACCGTCCCGGCAATGTCGACGAGGCCGTTGGTCGGGTTGGACGGGGTCTCGACGAAGAACACCGGCACTCGGCGGCCCGCGACTCGCGAGCGCACCGATTCGGCGATGTCGGCGATCGGTACCCCGGCGGGAAACCCGACGACCTCGACGCCGAACTCCGCAAGGTAGTGCTTGATGAGATAGTCGGTGCCGCCGTACACCGGATCACTGTGGACCAGTACGTCCCCCGGCCGCAGGAACGCCAGCAGGCACGTCGCAATCGCTGCCATCCCGCTCTGGAAGACGGCTGCGGCCTCACCTTCGTCCCACAGGCACAGCCGGTCCTCGAGGATCTCGAGGTCTGGGTTGTTGAGCCGGCTGTAGATCAGCCCCAACTCCTCGGTCGGCCCCTTCTCTCTGAGCCCCAACGCCAACTCGAAGAACGCCTTGCCGTCTTCTGCCGTCCGGAACACGAACGTCGAGGTCTGGAAGATCGGGCACTTGAGCGACCCTTCCGAAAGCATGGGGTCGTACCCGTAGCTCATCATCATGCTCTCGGGCTTCAGCTTCCGGTCACCGATCTTGCCACCCTTGTATTTCGACATGCATCCCCCCGTCCGAAAGCGCCGCCAGCGGCGCGGACTCACCCGGTTGCCCACGGACTAAGTATAATTGCCGCGAGAGCGGGACCGCGTGAGCACACCGATCTCCTGCACGGTAGGCTACGGCCCCCGTCGGCCAGAATCCCAGCTCTCCGCAGTGAAGGATGAGATCCGTAAACGCTTTCCCATGAGTAGTTTGCCGACCTCTCAACCATCCGGGCAGTTGTCTACTCGACTCGGCGGCGCTGCCCGTCGGCCTTGCCTCTGCCGCCAAAGCCATCCTCTGCGTCCTCGTTGAGGAGCCACCGCCCGAGACGAGCCGCGGCGGACAGGTCGACACTGCGACCAGGGAATCAGTGTGGATCATCCCCGAGCTGTCGATCGATCGGGTGTCCGCCCGATACTGTAGTCGCTGTGTGCGGCACGGTTATCTTCAACACATCGTGGGGACGTGCGCCGCCCGGCGTGTCGCAGCGGACTGCATCCGGTCCGGCTCCTCACGATCGGACGCCTGACGCCGAGGGATCGATGGCTCACGTCACGCTCGCGTGCCACTTCTGCGGCACGCTCAACCGGATAGCCATGGCTAAGACAGCGCTTCGCCCCAAGTGCGCGGAGTGCACCAAACCTTTCCTCTTGGACCGGCCAGTGAAGGTCACGGAGGAGCACTTCGAAACGACCGTCCTGAAGGCAGGAGTGCCGGTGCTCGTCGACTTCTATGCCGACTGGTGCGGACCGTGCCGTGCCATGGCACCGCACCTCGACCGGCTCGCGGCCGCGAACGTCGGCAAGGTGCTCATTGCGAAAGTCGACACCGACCGCTCACCGCGGATCAGCCAGCGGTACGGCATCCGTTCGATCCCATTTTTCGGACGGTTTGAAGGTGGTGAGATGATCAAGACGGCCGTCGGAGCCATTGGCGGAGACGGTCTCACCGCCCTGCTGGCCTAGCGCTCGCTCCGGGCGACCTCATCCCCGGACCGAGCACCCTACGCCGGCAGTCCGTTCCTGATCACCCGCTCTATCGCCTCGGCGAATCGGTCCACCTCCTCGAGTGTCGTGTAGACGTTCGGGGTCACGCGGATGCCGGTGCACGCGGGGTGGCCGATGGGCGTGACGATGATCCGGTGCTGGCTCCAAAGATGGGCAGTCAACGCCCCCGGATCGACCCCTTCGATCCCGACGTTGGCAAGCCCGCCGGCCATGGCCGGATCGAAGCTGGTATGCAGCACGACGCCCGGCTGCCCCTCCAGACGTCGCATCCAGCGGTCCCGTAGGTAACGAAGGCGCGCCACCTTCCGCTCGGCCCCGATGCCCTGATGGAATGTGAGCGCCTCGGCGATCGCATTGTGCAGCGCCGCCGGGTGCGTACCGATCTCCTCGAACTTGCGGATGTCGCCGTTCATCGACTCCGGCGCGGCCATGAGCGGCCAGACCTGGGAGATCCGGTCGCGCTTGACGTAGAGGAAGCCCGTTCCGATCGGCGCCAGCAACCACTTGTGCAGTGACGTGCCGTAGAAGTCGCATTCGAGCTCGTCGCGTGTGAAGGGGAAGTGCGCGAACGCGTGGGCCCCGTCGACGATCGTGACGATGCCGTGCTCCCGTGCAAGTCGGACGATCTCCCGCACGGGGAAGATCTGGCCAGCCAGATTCGTGATGTGACAGAAATGAAACACCTTCGTCCGGGGCGTAATCGCGTCGGCAAATAGATCCACGAGGTAGGCCATGCTCGGCGCGGGATTCACGAACGCAAGGCTCGTGACCACGATGCCGTCTCGGCGCCGCCTTTGATCCCACGTCGTGAGCATGCGCCCATAGTCCTGGTCGGTAGTCACCACCTCATCACCCGGTTCGAGGGGAAGGCCCAACTGGACGTTCTCCAGAGCCTCACTGGCGTTGCGCGTGATCGCCATCTCCTCCGGATCGCACCCGAACTCACGCGCCAGTCGCTGGCGGACGCCTTCGATCTCCGGCTCAAGCACCCGCCACATGGTGTAGACCGGTGCTTCGTTTGAGAACTCGAGCGCTCGGCGCACAGCGTCCTGCACGACCACCGGGCTGGGACAGACGCCGCCGTTGTTCAGGTTCACGAGGCTCCGGTCCACCGTAAAGGCCTGTTGGATGGCAAACCAGAATGACTCGTCCTGCGCAAGCGCCTCGGGCGTTCGCGGATCCCCATCCGTTGCCGCCCGGAGCGCGAGGATCCGATCGAGCCCATCGCTCCTGAGGGCGGGGAGGGTGACGGTCGCTGTACCGAACATCGAGCGGAGAAAATCGCGACGCGAGTGCACGAGTGACTCCTTGATCTACGATGGAATCGCGAAGGCACGGCCAGAGTGCGGAAGCGCCGTGGGGCTGTCAAGACGGACTCGGTGGCAGCCCCTGACTGGGGGTATCGTCACCCCGGCGCACGAAGAACACGATCGAGCCCACGAGGGCAATCGCGGCGAACCCAAACCACTGCACGGCGTACGAGAGATGTGGGCCGCTGGACAGTGCCGGGAGGTCCACGG
>JBDHDN010000421.1:0-4076 GCA_039591485.1 Gemmatimonadota bacterium | reverse complement strand
GCTGACACCCGGACGGTCGCCGGTCCTCGGAACGGCTGACGCGCAACGACCTCGAAGACCGTGCCCAGCCGCAGCCCCATCCGCGCGAGGTACCGGAGCCGCTCGGCATCGCGATCGCTCACTTGCCTGAGTTCGGCCATGCTGCCAACCGGTATCTCCGACAAGGGGATCAGCACCGGTTCCTCGACAACACCCTCCTTCGAGGGGATCGGCGCACCGTGGGGGTCGTACCGAGGGTTCCCGAGGGCCAGCGCCATCCGCTCGATCAGCTCATCGGAGACCGCGTGCTCGAGACGCTCCGCCTCCGCGTGCACTGAGTCCCAGTCGTAACCGAGCTTCGCGGTGAGATACACCTCGAGTATTCGATGCCGCCGCACCAGCCGCAGTGCCATCCGTCGCCCGGCGGTCGTGAGCTGTGCGCCCTTGTACGGCGTGTGCTGGAGGAGTCCCGATTCCGCCAGCCGCTTCACCATGCCCGTCACCGACGGGGGAGCAAGCTCGAGCGCCTTGGCAACGGCGCTCGTCTGCGCGACGCCCTCAGCCACCTGGAGCTCGTAGATCGCCTTGAGGTAGTCTTCCGTCGTGACGGAGAGTCGGCGAGCGGCGGGTGTCTGGTTCGCAGTCATGGACCCTTCGACGTGCGGCATTTGTGCTACCGAATTCTATAATTTGTCATTCCTAAAATCAGCACGCGATCTAGCGACACGCTTGTGCGCTACACGTCGACTAAGCTCATGAAATTATTGAGGATACGATGCGTCATCCCCCAGACGACGTGCGGACCGATCAAGTAAGCCGGCATGATGCGTCGGTCTCCCCGAATCGGAACCTCGGTTTCCCCAGCCGAGGTCAGGAGCGTCTTGATCGGCACCCACAAGAAGTCCGCCACCTCATGGCTTGGGGTGACCCGCGGGATCTGACCGATCGCGCACACGAATGGTCGCACAAGGACGGGCGGTAGGACCGGCGTGAGCGGAGCGATGTCGTCGAGGGTACCCAGCACCACTTCAGGCCGGAGCCGCACGCCGGTTTCTTCCTCCGTCTCGCGGAGCGCGGTGGCCAACAAGTCGGGATCGTGATCCTCCCGGCGCCCACCAGGCAGGCCCATCTGCCCTGACCACGGATCGCCGGGCACCTCGGCTCGCCTGATCAGGAGCAGCGACAGCGCGCCCGACTCGTCGGGAGCGAGTACCAGGGACACCGCTGCTTGCATCCGTCCCGTGGCATCTGCCGCGACCGGCACGTACCGCGCGAGGCGCGAACGGACTTCATCGACGCCGATGTTCATGACGCGCGACGGGAGTTACCGAATCGTCCGGTGGTGAGAGGTGTAACAAAGTGATCTGTATCACCGGTCGCTGCTTGCGACGGCACGTATATTGGTGGCGGATGCGAGTGCAGCAACCGTCGTCGGCTCTCGAAGGGAGGCGCATATCAGGAATCTGGGTGTCGGTCTCATCGCCTTGGCAACCTTCGCCGCTGCGGGATTGCTGATCCGCCGGCGCCACGTGATCACCACAGGTACGGGACAGCGGGCGCGATTGGTCGAGTCGCTCTACGCCGCCGGCCTGTAAGCCGAAGCAGACGGCCTCCATCGTCGGGGGCCGTCGCCGCTCTTGCCTTCAGAAGAGATACCGCACGAACCAGTCGATCGTGAGATCGAGCGCGCGATCCAACTGCACTGTTGATCCTGCCCACGGGTGCTGCGCTCCCAGCGTATGGCTGCCTCCCTCGATGACCACCAGTTCCGTCGTTGCCTCGGGTGCGGCGGCGCAGAGTGCCCGGGCCTCTGCGACCTTCACCGTCTCGTCCGCGCCACCATGCAGAACTCGCCACGGCGTGGCGAGCCGGCGGGCTGCGGTCACCGGATCGAGCCGCTCCCCATTGCGCTCGAGGTCTTCGAGGTAGTCGAGCCCGAGCGGCAGCAGCTCGCCGGTCCGGGCATTCACGATCTCAATCATCCCTTGCTTGCGCCAGCGTCGGATGGTCTTTGGGCCCCACCGCATGTGCGAGGAGATTGCCGACCAGGTGACCAGTGCCCGGCACTCCGGGTGTGCAGAGGCGTGCAGGAGTGCCGTTGCTCCGCCGCGACTGTGGCCGAAGATGCCGATCGCCGATGGGGTGGGCAGCGCGTCGAGCAGGCAACCGTCCCGGAGCGCGTTCCATATGCTTCGCAGGTCCGCGAGATCCCGGGACGGCGTGGCACGCCGAAATCGCTCCGGCTCGGAGAACGACGAGCCATCCGGGCCGATGCCGCTGCCGGAGAAATTGAAGGTGACGGCTGTCATGCCTGCCTGCGCGATTCGGCCGGCAACAGTGGGAAAGAACCCCCAATCCTTGAACCCCTTGAAGCCGTGGCACACGACGACGGCCGGGCGCATCTCGGCCGGCGCTTGCGAACGGACCTCGCCACGCAGAGGGCCGCCGTCAACTCCGATCAACTCGAAAGGAAATGTCCGCGCTGTCGCCACGAGTGCTTTGACCTCCAGACTGCCACCATTACATTCCGCCTCGTGCTCAACGACCCCCACCCGGAGCAGGCGGACCGCCCATGATGCGGCCATCCAACCCGGCCCTGCTCGCGGTATCGGCAACCATCAGGGAGCACCGTGATGCCCTGATCGCCGAATGGGCCAGATGGGTATCCGAACGGCTGGCGCAGGCACCCCACATCCGACGGCCGACGGTCGATAGGTATCTCCAGCTCATGGTCGACATCGTCATCCAGCTTGCCGGTCCCCTACGGCGCCAGGCCACCGAGCTCTGGTTTCAGGCCTGCGAAGCGTACGGCGTGGCCGCGGCAGCCCGTGGGCTCGCGGCTGGGGAGGTCGTCGAGGAGATGCAGCAACTCAGGGAACTGCTGATCCGGCATCTGTCCGAGACGGTCTCCCTGCTGCCTCCCCGGCAGTCGCTTGCGGCGGTGCTCCGCCTCAACCGGGTCTTGGATCGCGGCCTCGCCCACACCGTCGTTGGCTACACCGATGCGCTCGTCGAAACCCTGCTGAACCGCCGCGGGGTCCCGATCGTCGCGTCGGAGCCCGCCGAAGACGAGATCGTCCAGCGGCTGACACAGCTAGAGGACGAGCTGGCGCGACTCGAGGAGCGCACCGCAGAGAACGCCCGCCGCTAGCCTCCGGCGATCTCCTCGCCGCCATCGACATTGATGACGTTCCCGGTGATCCAGTCGGTGCCCGGCTTGGCTAGCGCCACCAGGGCCTTCGCCACGTCTTCCGGTGTGGTGAGCCGCCTGTGAGGGTTCCGCTGCACTGCTTCCAAGAACAGCTTGTCGCTCTCCGGAATCCGCTCGGCTGCCGGGGTCCGGGTCACCCCACCTCGTAGCGCGTTCACAGTGATGCCGTAGGGAGCCAACTCCATTGCCAGTTGGCGCGTGTGGGACTCCAGCGCGCACTTGGCGGCCGATACCGCCCCATACGAGGGAATGACCCGCGTCGATCCGGAGGACGTCATACAGAAGATCCGCCCGCCTTCCTGCATCAGCTTGCGCATCACCAGCTCCTGGCTCCAAAAGACGAGCGAGTGCGCCATGACGTCCATGGTCATGTGCATGTTTCGCTTGGTGATGGCGTCCTCGGCGATGTAGGGCTTGAGCGTTCCAAACGCCGACGGTCCCGCCGTTCTTCGCGATATCCGCCTCAACGGCGTCGATCACTTCGTTCCGCTTGTCGTCGTCGTTCGCGTTGACGTTGAAGTACCACGCGCGATGTCCCGTGTCCTCAATCTCGGCCTTCAGGTCCTCGACGTACTGCTCGCGACTGGCTCGATCGAGATGGACACCGAGGATGTCGTACCCCGACTTAGCCAGCTCCCGGGCCGTGGCCTCGCCGAAGCCGCTGGACGCTCCCAGGATGAGCGCCCAACGTGGAACGGTTCGCTGTGCGTGTCTCACGTCGCCCTCCGGAGGAAAGTGCTACAAGCTACCCCCTCCCCGCGCCCGTCGCCACGCCTCGCTTCCGTCGTTACTGGCCGTGCCCGGCTTCCCTGAATAGAATGGTAGGCGATTCCGGCCGGCCGTCGAGCCGGCGCGCACTCCGCGCGATCCTCCAGATCGGCGCCTA
>JBDHDN010000420.1:0-3757 GCA_039591485.1 Gemmatimonadota bacterium | reverse complement strand
CGCCGAGAGCGGGGAGAGCTTACTCTGGGTCGCGTGCTTGTCGTGGCAGTCCAGACAGACCGGCGCGTCGGGATCGCCCTGGGACGCGAGCCTGCCGTGGATGCCGGTCTGGTAGTGTTGGACCTCATCGTCATGGCACACGCCGCAGTCCACGGGTGAGTCGATAGCCGCGCACGGCCGCCGCAAGCCGGGATTCACGTCCGAATGGCACTGCGCGCACGGCGTATTGGCATGCATCGACACCCCGTACGCTGCTTCGTCGACGAAGAGCGATACGGTATCGCCTCGCGCGACGCCTCGCAGCGTCGGATCACGATGGCAGCGCATGCAGTTCTCGTTGGCTGCGCCCGCGTCGTAGATGACGCGCCGCACCTTGTGCGGCTGATGGCAGTCCACGCATGCGGGTACCAGGTGCGGCTGCTCCTCCCACAGCCGTCCCTCGATCACCTGTTGGTGGACCTGCTCGATCTGCGCGTGGCACTGCATGCAGGTGCCCGCGACGTTGTCGCGGTGGATGCTCGACCTGGGATCGGTGTGTGGCAGGATCTCGTGCGACCGGTGGCACGAGGTGCACACCGCCGTGACCGTCAGCCCCTGCTGCAGCAGCCCCGTCCCGTGCATGGACAGGGAGTAGTTCTCGAGGATCCGATCCTGCGGGATGTTCCGCGTCCGGGAGACGGCGGTTCCCTCGTGATGGCACTCGCCGCACAGGAACGGGATGTTCATCACCCGCGTGGGCGAGCGGGGATCCGTGTGCGAGCGGATATCGTGCCGGCCGTGACAGTCGGTGCAGCTCGGTGCCAGCGGGTCGCCGCGGGCGGCCGCCTGCCCGTGGAGCGACGTGTTGTGCTGCTGGGCTACCTCCCCGTGACACAGCCCGCAGTCGATCGGCGTGGGGTCGTCAGGATGCGGAAAGCCGGTGTACCCAAGGTGGCACATGCCACAGGCGAGGCCTGCCACCCCGTGGACCGACTGGTTGAGAGCGCGCGCCGAGACGTGCAGCCGGATGCTGTCCGACGAGCCGGCGAACATCGCGCCGTCTCCGTGGCACATCAGGCAGGAATCACTCTCCTCCTGTGCCGCGCTCGGTGACACCGACGCCGCCAGCAACGCAAAGGAGAGGAGTATTGTCAGGGATGGAATTGCCCGCATGTGCCGCCCCTCGCGCACCCAGTGTCACCCACGATCACGATCCACGTCTTCCACATGGGAGCCGCCGCCCTCCCGCACCACCGCCTAATGTAGTAGCGGCCCTCGGTATGAACTCCGACTCTAAAGGATTCCTCATCTGCAATTCGAAAACCGGGTTTTCCCCTTGGATATCTTCCGAGCAGTCGGGTCTCACTGGGATCCGCACACGGGGAGGAGAACCATGTCGGAACTCTCGCATCGAGGGTTCTGTCGGTGTGGTGGGGACAATGGGCGATCGGCCGCCGGTCGCAGGTGCGGCACCATACCCGATGCCGGCCGAACTGCAGCCAGTGCGTGGAACCAGTCGGCGCTGATCCGCTGGGTCGCCGCCGTCGTCCTCATCGTTGGGGGCACGGCCGCGCCGCTCGGAGCGCAGGACGCGTGTATCACCTGTCACGGCAACCACGAGTTCATCATCGGTGTCGCGGGCGACTCCGCTCGCGGCGAGGCGCTGTTCGTCGACGCTGAAGAGTATGCGCAGACCGTTCACGGTGGGTTCGGGTTCGCCTGCACGCTCTGCCACTCCGGCGTGGGGGACTACCCGCATTCCGAGGGATCCTCGGTCCACTGCGGGGACTGCCACGCGACCGCCGAGGCACAGGTGTCGGGCAGCGTCCACGGAACGCCGCATCCCCAGACGGGCGAGCGACCGGCTGAGTGTGCCGACTGTCACACCGAGCACGACATCCGCCGGCCAACGGATCCTCAGTCCTCCGTCTACCGGCTGACCCAGTTCGTCGCGTGCGCACGATGTCACGAGGACGTCGAACGCATGGCGCGGTTCGGGCAAGAGAACGTCTCGACGGTGAGCAGCTATCTCGGAAGCGTTCACGGACACGGTCTGCTCGAGAAGGGCCTGACGGTCGCGCCGGTCTGCACCGACTGTCACGGAGAAGTGACCAACGGCGCCCACACCATCGTCGTGGTCTCGGACTCGATGAGCAGGATGCACCGCGCCCACGTCGTCGAGACGTGCGGTCGCTGCCATGCAGGTATCATGGCGCAGTATGATCGTGGCATTCACGGGGAACTCTATCTCGCGGGGAACCCCGATACGCCCACCTGCGTGAGCTGCCACGCGGAGCACGGGGTGCAGGCCATCGCGAGCCCGGAGTCGGGTGTCAACCCCCGACACATTGCCCAGACGTGCACCGCTTGTCACGACACCGAAGAGTTCAATCTCAAGTACGGTATCGTGACCGCGCGCGGCCGGACGTTCAGTGAGTCGTTTCACGGCGTCGCCCTCGAAGCCGGGCAAGTGACCGTAGCGAACTGCGAGAGCTGCCACGGCGCTCATGAGATCCTCCCATCGTCCGATCCACGGTCCATGATCTACCCGGCGAACCTCCAGGCGACCTGCGGGAAGTGCCACCCTGGGATCGGAGCCGGCGTTGCCGAGGGGCCGATTCACGTGGCGTCGCTGGTCGACGAGAGAGGCGGCCTGGGCTGGATCGTGAAGTGGGCGTACGTCCTGATCATCGGGACGACCGTCCTCTATTCGGCGGGCCTCATCTTCCTCGACCAGTACCGGCACTGGATCGTCGAGCCTCGCCAGAGCGGAGGGCATCATGGCTGAGTGGGAGCCCTTCGAGGCGGATCTCGACCGCGTCACCGTCACCCGGTTCTCCAAAGCGCAGCTGATCCAGCACCAGGTGCTCGTCGCGAGCTTCGCCATCCTGATCGTGACCGGCCTGCCGGTGCTGATCCCCGCGGTGGGCATCCGACTGCACGGGTTGTTCTCCTTCCGCACCTTCCTGCATCATTTCGCCGGTCTGGTGCTGCTCCTGCTCTCGCTAGTCCATGCCTACTACATCGTGTTCACGCGTGAAGGCCGCGAGGAGTTCGTGCACATGCTGCCGCGGGTCGCGGATCTGCGGGACGCCTGGCACTTCACCCTGCACCACCTGGGCCTCCGGGAGAAGCCGGCGGCATTCGAGAAGTACGACCCCTTCGAGAAGTTCGAGTACTTGGCCGTCGTGTGGGGCACCGGCGTGATGGTCGCGACCGGTTTCATGATGTGGTTCTTCGAGTGGACGCTCCGGGTGTTCCCGAAGTGGGTGTACGATCTCATCCTCCTGGTCCACGGCTACGAGGCGGTGCTGGCGTTCCTGGCCGTGATCCTGGGCCACCTGTACCACGTGCACCTGCGGCCCGGGAACTTTCCGATGAGCCGCGTGTGGCTCGACGGAAAGATGTCACTGCGGGAGCTGAAGGAGCATCACCCGGCGGCGTATCAGCGGTGGCTACGGCAGCAGCGGATCCAGCGTCGAGTCGAGTAGTCGTCGCAGGCAGCGGCAGGGCCGGCACAGGCGGACGGCGGTCGCGAGGGGACCTGAGTCAGCGCCACGCGGAGGAGGCTTCGAGTTCGGCGAGGCAGGCCGGGCAGAAGGTGCTGCGCTTCAGATCCACTTCCTCGATGCTGCTCGATGCTCGCATGACGCACTCGAAATCCGGGCAGTGCACCAGGCCGAAGGCGTGTCCGAGCTCGTGGACCGCCTCCTTCACCGCGCGGTCGATCAGCAGGCCCTCGTCGTCGCGCAGACCGTAGTACTCCTGCCGCAGGCGA
>JBDHDN010000419.1:0-3764 GCA_039591485.1 Gemmatimonadota bacterium | reverse complement strand
CATCGCCTGCGAGGCGTGTCACGGGCCCGGCGCCGAGCACGTGCGTACCAACCGCTCCCCGCTGCGCCGCTACCTCTCGCACCTGAGCGCGAGCACAGACGACTCGACCATCGTCAACCCTGCCGAGCTGCCGAAGGAGCGCTCGGCGGAGGTCTGCGGGCAGTGCCACAGCTTCAACACGGTGATCGACCAGGCCCGTTGGCGGGCCACGGGCGTGCCCTTTCGACCCGGTGATGCGCTCGAGGAGTCCAAGGCGGTCCTGCGGTATGAGAGCGAGCCGAGAGACCCCTTCCTGCTGCGACAGCTCGAAGCGGAGCCCAACGCGCTCGACGGCCGCTATTGGGCCGACGGCACCATCCGCGTGGCCGGACGCGAGTTCAACGGCATGCTCGAATCGCCCTGCTACCAGCGCGGCGAGATGACGTGCCTTTCCTGCCACTCCATGCACGGCTACGCCGATCCGTCGGATCAGATCGCCCGCGCGCGGCGGGGTGACGAGGCCTGTCTACAGTGCCACGAATCCCCGCGCTACGCGGCTCCGGTCCACACCCACCACCCGCTCGAGTCGTCCGGCAGCCGCTGCGCCAACTGCCACATGCCCCACACCACCTACGGCCTCTTCGTCGCGATGCGCTCGCATCGGGTCGACAGCCCCAACGTGGCACGAAGTGCCCGGACGGGACGCCCCGACGCCTGCAACCTATGCCACCTCGACCAGACCCTGGCCTGGAGCGACCTCAAGCTCCAGGAATGGTACGGCCAGCCCGCCGCACCGCTCGACGCGGACCAGCGCACGGTGGCGGCCGGGGCGCTCTGGGCACTGACGGGGGATGCGGCACAGCGCGCCATCACCGCCTGGCACATGGGCTGGGAGCCCGCGCAACGCGCCTCGGGCCGGGCGTGGCTCGGCGGATACCTCACCTGGCTGCTCGTCGACCCCTACGCGGCGGTGCGCAGCGTGGCGGGGCGCTCGCTAGCCTCCCTTCCGGGCTTCGAGGGATTCGAGTACGACTATCTACTTGCGGCCGACGAGCTCGGCCGCCGCTACGAGGCCGCCGGGGCGCGGTGGGCGCGGCAGATGGCCGAGGCGCCGTCGCGAGACAGCGCCCACCTGCTGCTGAATCGGCAGGGCGGGTTCCGCGCGGACACGTTTCGAAGGCTGAGCGCACGGCGCGACGACCGGCCACTGAGGATCATCGAGTGAGCAGCCAATGAGCGGGAAGAGGCGGGATCGCAAAGGAGCGCTCGAGCCGAGCCGCGAAGTGTCCCTTCTGCACCTGCGCGTCGGCTGGTGGTCGCTGCTGGCCTTCCTCAGCCTGGGCATCGCACTCGAGGGCATGCACGGCTTCAAGGTCGGCTTCTACCTCGACGTCGCCAACGAGACGCGGCGCCACATGTGGACGCTCGGCCACGCACACGGGACGCTGCTCTCGGTGCTCTCTCTCGTATTCGCCGCGTCTACGCGGGCGATGACGAGCTGGAACGACGCATCGCGCGAGCTGGCATCGCGCTGTCTGTTGGGCGCTCTCACGATGCTGCCGCTCGGGTTCCTGCTCGGCGGAGCATTCACACACGGCGGCGACCCGGGTCTCGGAATCCTGCTGGTGCCTCCGGGCGCGCTGCTGCTGTTCACCGCAGTACTGATCACTGCCCGGGCCACGCTGCAGCCCCCGCCTGGCCCCGGGACGCGCGGGGGGAAGAGCGCGCCGATGCGCACGACCGCGCCGTAGAACTCCTGCGTGATCCACCTGTTCCTCCTGCTCCTGTGCTTCTTCGCCTCTGGCGGCGCGGCCCTGCTCTACCAGACGGCGTGGGCGCGCGAGTTCGCCACGGTCTTCGGCACCTCCGAGCTCGCCATCGCGGCAGTGCTCGCCGCCTACATGGCGGGTCTGGCCGCGGGCGCTGCGCTCGGCGGCCGTCTGGCCAGTCGCGTGCGGCGACCCGTGCTGGTGTACGGTGCGCTCGAGCTCGGCATCGCGGTCGGGGCGCTCGCGGTGCCGCTCGGGATCCGGGCCGTCACCGCGCTCTACGTGAGCCGCTTCGGCGGCCTCGATGTCCTGCCCGAGGGCGATTCCCTGGCGCGGACGCTCTTCCATGTCGGCGGAGCGTTCGTCGTATTGATGCCGTGTGCGGCGCTGATGGGCGCCACCCTGCCCCTGCTGGCGCGTCACGCGGTCCGCAGCGATTCGCAGATCGGGCCGCGCGTGGGCCTGCTCTACGCGATGAACACGGCCGGGGCGATCGTGGGGACCGTCTGCACGGGGTTCTGGCTCCTTCCCGCTCTGGGGCTGCGCCACACCGTCTACGTGGGTGTCGGCACCAACTTCCTGGTGTTCCTCGCCGCGGCGGCGCTGGCCCGAGGGGCTGCACCCGTCCCTCGGGTCCGGCGCGCCGACGCCGAGGCCGGACCGACCTGGATCCTCGTGGCGATGGCGGTCTCGGGGATGGTGTCCTTCAGCTACGAGGTGCTGTGGACCCGCCTTCTCGGCCAGCTCATCGGCGGAAGCACGCCGGCCTTCTCGACGATGCTGGCGAGCTTCCTGCTGGGGATCGCGCTCGGCAGCGCCGCGGCGGCACGCTTCGCACGGAGCGCCCGCTCTGCGACCATCGGCTTCGCGCTTGCTCAGCTCGGCGCGGCCGTCATGGGATGGCTCGCCTTCACACTCGCCGACCAGCTCCCCGACCTCGCGCGGTGGGTCGGGGCTACGGCGTACGTCCCAGAAGTCGGAGCCCTGGTCGCGGTCGCGGTGCTGCTGCCCCTCACGCTCTGCTTCGGCGCGACGTTTCCCTTCGCGGTACGCATCCACGCCAGGAACGCGAGCGAGATCGGTCGCGCCAGCGCGCGAGTCTACGCCTGGAACACGGTGGGCTCGATCGCCGGCGCCGTGTCGGCCGGACTGTGGCTCCTACCCGGTCTGGGATTCCACGGGACGGTCGCGCTGGGTGCCGCCGCGAGTCTCTCGCTGTGCCTGGTCGCCGCCGCGGCGACGGGTCCGGCCCGGCGCGGCGTGTTCCTAGCAGCGCTCGTCGCAGCGGTCGTGCTCGTCGCGCTGCCGCCGCACCCTCCGCGCGAGCTTCTCATGACCGCCCCACTGACGGGGAGGAAGCTTCCGGGCGAGATGGTCTACCTCGGAGTCGGTCGATCGTCGACCGTCGTGCTGGCCCGGCTGCCGGGGCGTTGGCGCCTCACCACCAACGGGCTCCCCGAGGCGTCGATCGACGATCCGGACCACCCGCCCGAGATCGCCAACGAGGCCCGCTGGCTGGGCCTCGCGCCCGCACTGGCTCGACCCGACGCCGAGCGAATGCTGCTCATCGGCCTGGGCGGTGGCACCACGCTCGGGGCGATCCCTCCCACCTTCGAATCGATCGCGGTCGTCGAGCTCGAGCCGCACGTGGTGGCGGCCAACCGGGTGGCAACGCCCCGATGGGGCGGAGATCCGCTGGACGACCCGCGAGTCCGCGTGCACATCGGCGACGCGCGCGGGGCTCTTCTCCTCTCGCCTGTACGCTACGACGCGATCGTGTCCCAGCCGTCCCACCCGTGGACCGCCGGCGCGTCCCATCTCTACACGAGGGAGTTCTTCGAGCTGGCGCGGAACCGCCTCACCCCGGACGGAGTCCTCGTGCAGTGGATGGGGTCCGTGTTCGTCACGCCAACCCTGCTGCGCTCCCTGGTCGCCACCCTTCTCGACGTCTTCCCGCACGTCGAGATTCTGCGCCCGGATCCGATGTCCCTGGTCATGATCGCCTCGGGAGAGCCC
>JBDHDN010000418.1:0-3766 GCA_039591485.1 Gemmatimonadota bacterium | reverse complement strand
CTGCTCACGGTCCTCGTCCAGGCGGTCGCGAGCAAGGCCGCCCTGCAGCGCCTAGGACTCACCGACACCGTGGCGATCCTCCCGACGGGTGTCGCGCTCGGAGGGATGGGCGCCATCGCGTTCCCCGGTCTGGTGAGTGCGGCGGTGGCACGAGGGATCGAGTCGATCCTACACAACGGCCTCTATCGCGCCGGCTACGAGCTGCTCTTCACACCGGTCACCCCGTCACAGAAGCGCGCCGCGAAGGCGCTGGTCGATGTGGGCGTCGTGCGGCTCGGCGACATCCTCGGGTCCGGGCTGGTCCAGCTGGTCCTCGTGCTGCTGGCGGCAGGGGCGCTCAACGTCCTGCTCGGCGCGGCGGCCGCCATATCGGCGGTCGGCGTCGTGGTCGCGCTCCGGTTGCGAACGGGATACGTGCGCGCATTGGAGAAGAGCCTGCTCTCACGAGCCATCCAGCTCGATCTCGACGAGGTGGAGGACGTCGTCACCCGGTCCACGGTGCTGCAGAGCGCGGGGACCCTGGGCATGACGCGTGTACAGCCGAAGGTCGGTGAGGAGGCAGCACCCGGACCGGCCGTTGCCGAGCGTGCGCCGGCCCTTGCCGACCCGGAGCTCGCCCGGGCCACCATGCTACGGTCCCGCAGCGTCCCCCAGGTGCGTGCGGCGCTGCGAGAAGGTCCCCTCACCCCGGTGGTGGCCGGCTACGTGATCCCGCTGCTCGCTTGGGACGAGGTACTCCGGGACGCAATCGTCGCGCTGCGTGGGGTCGCCCACCAGGCGACCGGCCAGCTGGTGGACCGGCTGCTGGATCGGGACGAGGAGTTCGCGGTGCGGCGCCGCATCCCGATCGTGCTTGCCTCCTGCCCGACGCAGCGGGCTGCCGACGGGCTGCTCGATGCTCTGGACGACCCCCGCTTCGAGGTGCGCTACCGGTGCGGGCGGGTGCTCACCCGGATCCGTGAGCTGAACCCCTCGCTGGTCGTCGGGCGTGAGCAGATCTTCGACACGGTGCTGCGGGAAGCGGCGGTGGACCGGGGCGTGTGGGAGAGCCACCGGCTGCTCGACACGCTCGAAGATGAGCAGTGGTCGCCGGTGATGGACGACATGCTGCGGGAGCGCTCGAACCGGGGACTGGAGCATGTCTTCACGCTGCTCTCGCTGGTGCTCGAACGGCAGCCGCTCCGGATCGCCTACCGCGGGCTCCACACGCAGGACCGGCAACTCCGCGGCACCGCACTGGAGTATCTCGAGACCGCGCTCCCCGAGGAGATCCGCACGGCCCTGTGGCCGTTTCTCGAGGTCTCCGCGGCGCGGCCGCTTTCCCGTCGGTCGGCGCAGGAGGTGCTTGACGAGTTGATCCAGTCCAACCAGTCGATCGCGATCGACCTGGAGCGCCTGCGCCACTTGCGCCGTGACGATCCTGATGGGACTCCGGAGCCCCCTGCCTCGGACGCCTGAATCAGTCCGTCGCCGCCACCAGGCGCCGGTACCGCCGGCCGATCAGCACGGCGACCGCCAGCCACACCACGACGAGCACCAGATTCACAGCCGCCAGCTGTGTGTAGGCAAGCCCGAGCAGCAGACTGCCGCCCAGCCAGGTCGAAGCCGCCAGGACGTCGCCTGCACGCTGCGAGAGTGAATCGACGACCTGCTTCGCCTTGTACTTCTCTTCGCGGGTCGTGGGTAGGAACAGAGCCTGGCGGACGGTGTTGTTCAGGGAGTAGTCGGTGGAGTTCTCGGCCGTCTTGGCCCACCGCACTGCGGCGAGGAACGGCACGAAGAGGATTACCGAGTATGCGGCGAAGCTGACGATCGGCAGCACGAGTAGCGCCGCAGGTACGTTGAAGTACTTGATGACCCGCGACACGATGAAGAGCTGCAGGAGCATGCCGAGCAGGTTCACCGTGCCCTGAAACGTCGAGTAGAACTGGCCGATCACTTCAGCCTCGGTCCTAACGCCGTCCGACGCCGCCCGGGCCGCCGCATCGGTCACGAAGGCCGAGAGGATCAACTCGCCGCTCGTGTTGACCCAGTTGAGGAGCAGGACCAGCAGGGCCATCAGCAGGAGATAGCGGTTGCGCCATACCAACTCGAAGGCGCCACCGGTGGATCGCAGGGGTTCGTCAGCGTCCGAGATCCTATCCGACGAGACTGCCTCGAACAGACCGCTCTCCCGCCGGTACTCCGCCGTGAGCGCCCGATACTCACCGGTGGGGGCTCGGAACTGCCCGGTGGCAGCTGGCATGGTTCCGGTGCTGAGGAGGTCGGGAACGAGCGCCTCCGTCCGCCGTCGCTCGCGAGCATCGATCACGTTGGTGACCAGGACGCCGAGCAGCAGGAGGCCGGCGGCGATGAGGAGCGCGAAGCCAATGCCCACGGCGCTCTGCAACACGCCGGAAACCCAGGCGCCGGCAACGGCGCCGGACGCCGATCCGAATCCGACGATGGGGAACAGGCGCTTCCCCTCGTCGGTTGTGTACACGTCGTTGGCGAATGCCCAGAACTGGGCGATGACCATCACGTTGAAGATGCCGAGCCAGATGTAGAACGCGATGCCGATCGGTATGGCGAGCGCGTACAACGTGTAGAATCCCGCAAGGCACGCGACGAAGAAGCCGGTCACGACGTTGATCAGCCGGCGACGCGGAACGCGAGACGCGATGGCGCCATAGAGCGGTACGGCAGCCAGCAGGACGATCGCCTGTCCGGCCGCTGAGATGGCCTTGCCCTCGACCTCGGATTGACTGAGGACGAGCACCTCCCGCAACACCTTCATGATCGAGTAGGCCACGAAGATCAGGAAGATATTGAGTGTGAGGAGCAGCGCCGTCGGCGCCTCGTCGGCACGGATGTCCGTGAACAGCCGCAGCACGCGCTCGACGGGTCCGAGCTTCCGTTCGCCGTTCATGTGGCCACCTCCGTCAGGTTGCCCGGACGTAGATCCGGGCGTCCGCCCGCATCACGTGTCGGGCGTCCCGTCCACGGTCCACAACGCCTCAACCTCCGCAACCGTTTCGGTCAGATCCTCGTGTGCCAACGCTGCCGGTGGCGGGCGCAGGATCCACCGGCCGCCCACGTACGCGATCATCCCTGCAGCGCATGTCGCTGCAAGGACGCCAAGCTTCGCCATGTCGAGCAGCTCGCTCCCGCGGTATGCGAGCTCCGAGATGAAGATGGCCATCGTGAAGCCGATCCCTCCCGCGAAACCCATGACGACCATCCCGCCCCAGGAGACGCCCTGCGGCAGCACACTCAGCCTCAGCCGTACACTCAGCCAGCTGAGGAGCAGCACGCCAATGGGCTTGCCGAGCAGGAGGCCCAGTGCAACACCAAGGAGGACGGTGCTCGCGCCCGGTACGGCAAAGTCGAGTCCCCGGACGTTCACCCCCGCGTTGGCCAGCGCGAATAGCGGCATGATGCCGAAGGCGACCCAGGGGTGGAGTGCGGCCTCCAGCCGGATACCCGGAGGCACCGCCTCGCGCTGGGCCGTCTCGATCTCCCCGAGCGGCGCCAGTAGATCGTGATCATGGTGTCCCTCCGCGACCCGCCGCTGGAACTCCTCCAGCGCCCGCTGTGCCGTGAGCATAAAGCCGGTCGGGCCGTACCACGAGCGGGCCGGGATGACGAGTCCCAACGCTACGCCCGCAATCGTGGGGTGGATACCAGCGTGCAGCAAGCCGCCCCACATGATGAGCAGCGGGACAGTGAAGATGATCCCGGGCCGCACCCCGATCCACAGAAAGATGAGAGCGATCAGCAAGCCTGC
>JBDHDN010000417.1:0-3770 GCA_039591485.1 Gemmatimonadota bacterium | reverse complement strand
AGGATCCACGCATCGGCACCCCGAAGGCGAGCCGACCGAACAGCAGCACAGCGGCGACCTCGAGCGCCAGAAACCACAGCCGAGCCAAGAGGAACGAGAGGAGGTACTCGCCGCGCCGCATCGGAGAGGCCAGGAACCGCTTCAACAGCTTCTGCGTACGGTTCTTCACGATACCATAGCCCACGCCCCACATCCCGGTCCCCATGATGTTCAGGCCGAGCAATCCCGGGATCAAGAAATCGATGTAGCGGCCGCCCGGCTCGCGGACGGTCTCTTCTCGAACGGATACCGCGTCGGTCCGCCCCGCCGACTGCTGCAGAGCGTCCCCGACGACGAGGCGCGCGAGTTGCCCTTCACTGCGAGTGGAGTCGAACACGAGTGTGGGGGACGATCCGGACCGGACGACGAGTGCCACCCGACCGGTCCTGAGCCGAGCGGCGGCCTCTTCAGAATCGAGTAGTGCGGCTTCGATCCTCCCTGCCCGTTCGAGCGCCCGCACCGTCTCTTCCGCCGCCGGTCCGGCTTCCACCGCTACGCGCACGGTCTGTGGACCCTTCGCGCGGAACGCGATGCCCAGGGCAAGAGCGAGCAGGATCGGGAAGGCGAACACCCAGAACAGTGCCTCCGGTTCACGCAGGAATTCTCGCATTCGCCAGAGCGTGAGCTGGCCGATCGCGGAGGGGGCGCGCTCAGCCATCCCGCAGATGCCGACCAGTGAGCGTGAGGAAGACGTCCTCGAGGGTCGCATGGTGTGTCGTCAACTCGTGGAGCTCGACCCGATGGTGCGCGAGCATGCGGATCAGTGCCGGAATGACCAGATGTACCTGCGAGACGGTCAGACGCACCTTGCCGTCGTCGTCCGACACCGCCTCGACACCGGGCAGCGTATCGTACGCCGTCTCCGGCAGGGTCGCGCTCGCCTCGAGTGAGAATTCCACGACGTGCTCCGCACCGAGAGACGCGATCAGCTCGCGTGGTGACCCGAGCGCAATGACGCGGCCCTGGTCGATGACCGCCACCCGATCGCAGAGTTGCTGTGCCTCCTCCATGTGGTGCGTGGTGAGGAGCACCGTCCCGCCCTTGCGCCGGAACGCGCTCACGAGCTCCCACACCTGTCGGCGCGACTGCGGATCGAGTCCGGTGGTGGGCTCGTCGAGAAAGAGCAGCTCGGGTTCCGACACCAAAGCGCACGCCACGGCGAGCCGCTGACGTTGCCCGCCGGAGAGCTTGCTCACCCAAGCGCGGCGCTTCTCGAGCAGCGCCACTTCGGCGAGCACTGCCTCGACGCTGCGGCCTCGCCGATAGAAGCTGCGGAACAGCCGCACGACCTCCTCGACCGTCAGCCGCTCGGGGAGCTTCGTCTCCTGAAGTTGGCTTCCCATCCGCTGCCTGAGGTCCCGTTCGTCGTGCGCCCAGCAGCTTCCGAGCACCTGCACTGAGCCCTCGTCCGGATCGAGCAGGCCCTGCAGGATCTCGATAGTCGTCGTCTTGCCGGCTCCGTTGGGGCCCAGCATGCCGAAGCACTCGCCCCGTTCGACCAGCAATTCGAGGCCGTCGACCGCGGTGACGTGACCGTAGCGCTTCCGGAGCCGGTGGCAGTGAATCGCAGGTTCGGGCATGTTCGATCAATCAAGGCGCCTCCGCGGGCAGAGGCAAGCCGAGCGCGCCGGCTGGCGGGTCACCGCCTAGGGCACGAACTTTCGCCCATGGTCCCTTCCGTTGCTGCGCTCACGCTCGCCGCCGCCTGGGTGCTGCTCCTGTTCGACGTGGAGCCTATCCCGACGTGGTTCTACGTGGCCGCGTGGTACCCGACTCTCGTGCTGCTGGACTGGGCCGGGCGGCGCGCGACGGGGACCCGGAGTCTGTTCGTAAACCCGACGACCGCTCTCCGTATCGGTGCATGGTCTGTCGGGATCTGGCTCCTGTTCGAGGCCGCGAACTTCCGACTGCGCAACTGGTACTACGTGTTCCTGCCGTCCCATCCGCTGGAACGTTGGATCGGAATCATCCTCTCGTTCGCCACGGTCGTGCCGGCAGTGGTACTGATGGAGCGCTGGCTGGACGCCACCGGACTCGGACACGGCTGGCGCACGGAGCCGCTCAGACCGGCGCCCGCCACCCTGCCATGGATTCAGGTGCTCGGACTGGCCTTGATACTCACCGCACTGCTCTTCCCAACCATCATGTTCCCGCTGGTCTGGGGAGGCGCGTGGTTGGTCGCCGACCCGATCGTATACCGGCGGCGACCCGAGTGGTCCCTGCTACGTGACATCGAAGCCGGGCTATGGGGCCGGGTCGCCCGACTCCTGGTCGGCGGGCTCCTCATCGGGCTCATGTGGGAGCTGTACAACGGCTGGGCACGCGGTCGCTGGATCTACACCGTGCCCTGGCTGGAGGAGACCAAGCTGTTCGAGATGCCCCCGCTCGGGTTCCTCGGGTTCCCCTTCTTCGCTCTCGAGGCATGGTCGCTGTACCATGCCCTCTGCGCTCTCGATTTCGCCCGACCGCCCTTTGCAGGCGAGCTCCCTGCGATCCCGGCAGGCAAGCGTGTCCGGGTCGTTACCTTCGTCGGTGCCCTCGTGTTTGCCGCGGTGACACTGAGGGGCATGGAGCGCTACACGATCAGCTCGACGTCACCGCAACTGGCGCAGCTTCCCGCGTTGACCCCGGACGAGCGGCGCGCGTTGCGCGCCAGCGAGTATCGTTCGGTATCGGCACTCGCGGAGGCGCCACCCTCCGACGTCGCGGCCGCGACGTCGCTGAAAGATGGCGCGAGCGAACGGCTGGTGCGGATGGCGCGCCTCACCATGCTCCGCGGTATCGGAACACGGCACGCGGCCAGCCTTGCCGACCTGGGTATCCGCTCGCCGTGCCAGCTCGCTCGGTGGTCACCGGGCAGTCTGTGGACCGCACTCCACCGCCAAGGAGAGGAGCGCCCGACCCCGGCCGAAGTGCGGATCTGGATTCGGGCTGCACGACGCACCTGCGTCACGGACTCGCCGATGGCGGCCACCAGTCCGTAGCGCGAGGAGTGGAAGAGATGCCGCGAAAGGTCGCCCTCATGAAGCTCGCCGTTCGCCTGGTCGTGCTGGCCGGGCTGATCTACGCGGCAGTCCTCGTGCTTGCGTGGCGCTTTCAGGAGCGGCTGGCTTTCCCTGCGCCGTCGGGCGCGGTGCCCGAGCCGGCGCACTTTGGCCTGGCGGACGGCTCGATCGTGTCGGTCACGACGGCCGACGGGATCGAGCTGCGGGGCTGGTATCTGCCACCGACCGGCGATGTCCGTGCCCGCGCGCCGGGGCTCATCTGGTTCCATGGCAACATGGAGACGGTGGGCAGTATCGCCCCTGTCCTCGCGGAGTTCCGGCCGGACGGTGTGGGCGTCCTTGCCTTGGATTACCGCGGTTATGGCGAGAGTGAGGGGACACCGACGGAGGAGGGCGTCTATCTCGACGCGGAAGCGGCATGGTCGTGGCTCACCGAGCGCGTCGAGGTCGATTCGACCCGGATCGCGGTGTACGGCCGCTCGATTGGCAGCGCCATCGCGCTCTACCTCGCTACGGAGCGGCCGGTGCGGGCCGTCATTCTGGAGTCTCCGTTCACCAGCGGATGGGAGATTGCTCGCGAGCACTACGCGCTGATTCCGGAGGGCTTGGTGGAACTCGGGCTCGATAATCTTGCCCGAGCGCGGCGGCTGTCGGCTCCGCTCCTGGTCATCCACGGCACGGAGGATCTCATTGCGCCGTTCGAGATGGGCCAGGCCGTTGCAGAGG
>JBDHDN010000416.1:0-3773 GCA_039591485.1 Gemmatimonadota bacterium | reverse complement strand
CGGCGATGGCGTCGGTCGTGTACGGGTAGAACACACCGGTCGACGACACGAACACGTACTGCCCCACCGATCCCCGGAGCAGCTCGGCGCTCTGCCGCACCCAACGCGGGAGGATCGCCGAGTTGTCGATTACCGCGTCCCACTCGCGCCCCTCGAGGGCGGCGAGGTCGTCGTCGCGGTCGCCGATCAGGGTCTCGACGTTGGGAAAGAGATGCGGTGCGGTCCGACCGCGGTTGAACAACGTCACCGCATGGCCGCGGGACAGCGCGTACCGCACCTGGTGCGGTCCGATGAAGCCGGTGCCGCCGAGGATCAGTATGCGCAGCCGGCGGGCTGGGGGCTCGGCGCGCAAGGTGCTTGTCTGGCGGGAGGCTGGCGTGAGCGCGGCGGCCGCAGGTGCCGCGGCGCCGACGAACGAGCGACGGGACATGGTCATGGCACTGATTCCCCCAGTCATATGTCTCACCGGTGCACGTCCTCGATGACCGGCGGCAAGCACCGCATGTTCCGACAGTAGTCCGCGAGCCCGGGTCCCGTCCAGCTGCGGCGGCACCCGCCGTCGCCTTCCGGCGTTAGAATCCGGGGTCATGGAACGCTTCGACTTGATCGCCATCGGCGGTGGCACCGCCGGCTTGGTGACCGCGGCTGGCGGCGCGACGCTCGGACTCCGTGTGGCGCTCGTCGAGCGCGAGGCACTTGGAGGCGACTGCCTGTGGACCGGGTGCGTCCCGAGCAAAGCGCTGATCGCCTCGGCGCGACTCGCGCAGCGGATGCGGCACGCGGCGGAGCTCGGGCTCGTTGGGTCCTCGCCCGCGCATGCGTTCGGCACGGTCATCGAGCGCGTCCGGCGAGCGCGGGCCACCGTCGCCCACCACGACGATCCCGCGCGCTTCCGTGCCCTCGGCGTCGAGGTCGTGTTCGGGCCGGCGGAGATGCGGGCGGCCGATGTGGTCGACGTGGGCGGTCGCCGGCTCGAGGCGAAGCGGATCGTGATCGCGACGGGCGCCGACGCGTCCGTGCCACCGATCGCGGGGCTCGCCGACGTGCCGTACCTCACGTACGCCACCGCGTTCGAGCAGGACGTCTTGCCGCCGTCGCTCGTCATGCTCGGCGGCGGGCCGATCGGGCTCGAGTTTGCACACGCCTATCGCCGCCTCGGTGCGGAGGTGACGGTGATCGAGATGCTCCCGCAGGTGCTGCCGCGGGAGGATGCCGACGCGGCCGCCGTGGTCCGCGGCGCGCTCGAGGAGGAAGAGGTCGCGATTCACACTGGAGCGCGGGTCGAGCACGTGGAGCGGGGACGGGATGGGCGCGCTCTGGTCACCGCTCGTGCCGGGGACGGTGGTGTGATCGCCGTGACCTGCGACGCCGTGTTCGTGGCCACGGGCCGTCAGCCGCGAGGCGAGGGAATGGGACTCGAAGCGGCCGGGGTGGAGCTGGATCGGGGAGCGGTGCGGGTGGATCGGTCGCTGCGATCGTCCGTCCGGACGGTGTGGGCGGCGGGCGACGTGTCCGGCGGCCCGCAGTTCACCCACGTCGCCGAGTACCAGGCGAAGCTCGTGCTGCGCAATGCCGTGTTCCCGTTCGCATCGAAGGCCGACTACGCCGCGGTGCCGGCGGTTACGTACACCGATCCGGAGGTGGCCCGGGTGGGCCTCACCGAGGCGGAAGCCCGGGAGCGGTACGGCGACGTGTCGGTGTACCGCTACTCCTTTGCCGATCTCGACCGCGCGATCGTGGACGGGCACACCGCGGGTTTCGTGAAGGCGGTGACCCGCCGTGGCGGGCGGCTGATCGGTGCGACGGTCGTGGGATCCGGAGCCGGCGACCTGCTGGTGCCGTTCGTGCTGGCGATGCGGCGCAGGATCCCACTCCCCAAGCTGTCGCAGATCGTGTATCCCTATCCCACCATGTCCGAAGGCATCAAGCGCACCGCCGACGCGTACTACCGGGCGAAGCTCGCGGGGCGCAGCGGCCAGTGGCTCAGGAGGGTCGTGCGGTGGCTGGCGTAAGGGGTGTGGGGCCGTTCGTCAGGCTCGTGCTGCTGGTGGCGTTGCTCGCCGCGGCGGCCGTGCTGGTGCGCGCCACGCCGCTCGCGGAGTACTTCACGCGCCAGGGCATGCTCCACGCGCTCGAGAGCGTGCGGACCAGCGCCTGGGCGCCGCTCCTCTATGTCACGGCCTACGCCACGGCGACGGCGCTGGCCCTCCCGGGATCGATCCTGACGATCGTCGGCGGCGCGGTCTTCGGTTTCGGCTGGGGCGTGGTGCTGGTGACGATCGCCGCGAACATGGGGGCCAACGCGGCGTTCGCGATCGCGCGCGGACTCGGACGGGACGGGATCGAGCGCCTGCTGCGCGGCCGGCTCCAAGGTGTGGACCGCGCGACCGCCGCGCACGGTTTCTGGGGCCTGCTCGTGCTGCGGTTGGTCCCGCTCGTGCCGTTCAACGCACTCAACTTCGGCTCGGGCCTCACGGCGATGCGGTGGCGGGACTATGCACTCGCGACCGTGATCGGGATTCTCCCAGGCACGCTCGTCTACGTGTTCTTCGCCGACGCGCTGGTGCTGGGCTCCACCGAGGCAAGTGCGGCCGCGCGGACACGCCTGGCCATCGCCGGCGCGCTCTTCCTTGCGCTGTCGCTGATTCCGCTGCTTGCCCGGCGCCTGGGCATGCGGCTCCCCTCGAAACCGAGCTGACGGGACCATGTGCAGCGATCGGGCTGTGCGGACCGGTGCCCATGCCCGACTGCGTCCGGATGGTCGACGCTAGCACGGTTGGCGTCGTCATCCCGACGCTGAACGAGGCGGCGGAACTGCCGAACCTGCTCGCCGATCTCGCCCGGGTCGCCCTGCCACTGGACATCGTGATCGCCGACGGAGGCTCGAGCGATAGAACCCCCTCGATCGCGCGCGACCATGGTGCGCGCGTCGTCAGCTCGCCACGGGGGCGGGGTCCGCAATTGAATGCAGGGGTTGCCGCCCTCGCGACGCCGTGGCTGTGCGTGGTGCACGCGGACGTGCGCATGCCCGAGGGAGCGCGCCTTGCGCTGTGCGACGCCGTCGCCGGTGGTGTCGAGGCGGCGGTCTGGCGCCTCCGAATCGCCGCGCCCGAACGGTGGGCGCGGATCATGGAGCTCGGTGCCCGGCTGCGCGACCGGGTCGGTGGCTTGCCGTACGGTGATCAGGGTCTGTTGGTGCGGCGCGAGCTGTTTGATGGCGTCGGTGGCTACCCCGCCGTCCCGATCATGGAGGACGTGGCGCTCAATCGGGCTCTCGCGCGCCGCTGCACGATCCGGCGACTCGACGCCCCGCTCGTCGTATCGCCCCGGCGCTGGCGGCGCGAAGGCCCGTACCGCACCTGGGTGCGCAACACGGTGTTGCTGACTGCGTATCTGCTGCGCGTCCCACCGCATCGGCTGGCGCGGTGGTATCGTCCGGAGTCGCGATGACGGCGGTCGCGCTGCTCGCCAAGGCTCCCGTCGCCGGCCAGGTGAAGACCCGGCTCGCAGCAGATGTCGGTCCCGACGCCGCAATCGCGCACTACCGTCGTATTGGTCTTGCCGTCGCCGCGGCAGTCGGGAGCGAGTTTTCGCTGACGGTATGGTACGATCCGCCCGGGGCCGAGGCAGTGATGCGGGCATGGCTCGGTGCGCGGCAGTTTCGCGTGCAGCACGGAGCCGATCTCGGCGCCCGGATGGCGCACGCCTTGCGCACGCACTTCGCGAGCGGTGAGGTACCGGTCATCGCGATCGGTGCAGACTGTCCGGCCATC
>JBDHDN010000415.1:0-3784 GCA_039591485.1 Gemmatimonadota bacterium | reverse complement strand
TCTTGACGTACCGCGAACCGGAGTGCCGCGCGTGTGGGAGGGCGATATTACTCTTCCTGGTCGTCACCAACGGCCATCGGCGCGGTCATCAGGAACCCCACTGACAGTTTCTTCAACTCGGCCTCGAGCCTGCCGTTGAACTCGTGACGCCGCTCGGGACTGTCGCTCACGACCAGAACGTGCGTGACCCGAGGCTCGAGAATCATCCGGCCCGCCCAGGTCCGCGCTCCCCGGACGGCGTCCGCGTGCTCGGCATCCAGGAGGTGCTTGATCCCGCCCAGCAGGCCCTCGGCCTGTGGCGGCACGATCTGATACGCGTATGTCCAGATGGTCTTCGGCGACTCGCTGTGCTTCTTGTTGATCATACGCACCTGCCTGTTGCGGGCTCCACCACCGGCCGCGCCGACAGGAACCGCGACTGCGATGCCGGGGCGAGCGGTGGAAGGAGCTTGGACACGGAGGCTAGTACCGATGGCCTCCGGTGGATATCGCTCGAAAGTATGGAATTGGAGGTAGGCCGTCTGACCGCCTGGATACCCGGGCGCCCCCGACCCGAACATTCGCGACACCATTTGGGAAGGTCTGTGGGACGGTCCCGCGGCAAACAGATGCAAAGGAATGCAAAGGAAGAGAGACGCTCGGGCCTCCAACGGCCAATTGTGACAACGAATTGCAGAGGAAAGCAGCGAACAGCAGAAACTTCGCAAGAACTTGAAAACCGCCGCGGGCAACCGCATCGGGGTTCGAGTCCCCGGCCCTCCGCTCGACGCGGGGTCGGCTTCACGCCGGCCCCGCGTTGTCGCGTGGGGCCGCGTGCTCGCGCGCAGCTCGGGTCGCCCCGTGTGGGGCGACCCTCGCTGACTGCGTCGAATCCCCGGCCCTCCGTTGGACTTACGCGATTCCCCTTCCACAGAATTGGGAAGGTCTTGGGAAGGTCGCGCCTCTCGCGTGCGCATGGCGCCGCATTTACCACAGCAGTTCTCTCGTCTTTTCCCTACTGAACGCTCTGGCCGTCTGATTCCCGCGGTCCTATTGTAGAGCACGTCCAGCTGAGATCACCCATGACCGATCTGCTGGAACGCCTCAGGCAGGCCCTCGCCGACCGCTACACGATCGAGCGGGAGATCGGCAGCGGTGGGATGGCCACGGTCTATCTCGCCGAAGACCGGAAGCATCACCGCCCGGTCGCCATCAAGGTGCTGCGGCCGGAGTTGGCCGCGGCGCTCGGACCCGAGCGCTTCCTCCGCGAGATCGAGCTCACCGCCCGGCTCAATCACCCCCACATCCTGCCGCTGTTGGATTCCGGCCAGGCCGAGGGGCTCTTGTTCTATGTGATGCCCTTTGTGGAGGGGGAGTCCCTGCGGGAGCGGCTGGACAGGGACAAGCAGCTTCCACTGGAAGATGCCCTCCAGATCACCGCCGAGGTGGCCGATGCGCTGGGCTTCGCCCACAACCACAACGTGCTGCACCGCGACATCAAGCCCGAGAACATCCTGTTCGAGGGCGGTCATGCGGTGGTGGCAGACTTCGGCCTGGCGCTGGCGATCAGTGCGGCGGGCGGCACTCGGCTCACCGAGACCGGCATGGCGGTGGGGACGCCGGAGTACATGAGTCCGGAGCAGGCGTCGGGGGAGCGCGAGCTGAGTGAGCGCAGTGATCTCTACAGCTTGGGCTGTGTGCTGTACGAGATGCTGGCTGGGGAGCCGCCGTTTACGGGCCCGACGATCGAGAGTGTGGCGCGGCAGCATCTGACGGCACCACCGCCGTCGGTGACAATGCTGCGAGCGGCGGTGCCAGAGGCGATCTCGCAGAGCCTGATGAAAATCTTGGCCAAGGCCCCTGCCGATCGGTTCAGCTCGGCCGTCGAGTTCCGCAGCGTGATCGCGCCGCGTGGTACGATCTCGCCGCCCGGGGCCGTGGCCGTGGATCGACCGGCAAAGCGTCGATGGGTGATGGCAGGAGGAGCGGTCGGCGTTACGGCGGCAGTGGTCGTTGTGGTAGCCGCCGCTCTGATCGTCGTCCGCGCTGACCGCGCCAATGAGCACGCGCGCACGGCGATCGCTGTGCTGCCCTTCCAGAACCTGAGCGCTGACGGGCCGCACGCCTATTTCGCGGGAGGATTGCACGACGAGTTGTTGACGCAGCTGGCCAAGGCCGGTGCGCTGTCGGTACGGGGGCGCACATCGGTGATGGGTTACGGGGGGACAACGAAACCGATCAGGGAGATCGCGGACGAACTAGACGTCGGTACGATCGTCGTGGGAAGCGTGCAGGTGGTCGGCGAGCACCTTCGGGTGAATGTGCAGCTGATTGAGGCCGCGATCGACGAGCAGCTGTGGGGAGACAGCTATGACGGTACGCTGGAGGACGCGTTCGCCATCCAGCGGGACATTGCGCAACAGGTGGTTGCGGCAGTGGGAGGCGTGCTGACTCCTGCAGAAGCCGGTGCCATCGATGCGGCCCCGACGGAGAACGCGGAAGCATACCAGCTGTACCTCCAGGGGCGGGAGTATTACTTCCGGGCGCGCGTCACGAATCTCCAGCAGCACCTTCAGATCGCACAGGACTTCCATGAACAGGCGGTGGCCCTGGACTCGACGTTCGCCCTCGCCTACGGCGCTCTGTCGCAAGTGCATGGGTTCATGTCATGGCTCAGGTTCGATCCCTCCCCCGAACGCCTGGCCCAACAGCGGGATGCCGCGGAACGCGCCTTGCGGCTTGCGCCGAACCTGCCAGAGGCCCACCTCGCCATGGGATTGGTACACTACTTCGGGCGGCGGGATTGGACTGCAGCGCTCGAGGAGTATCTGATCGCACTAGAGGGCTTGCCGAACGATGTCGAGTTGCGGATGTGGATCGGGTATGCCCACCGTCGGCTGGGGAACTGGGAGCAGGTTCTCCGGGTGTTCGACACGGTGGCGGTGCTCGACCCCCGCCGTTCGGATGCGTTCGTTGATCTGGGTGGTAATTCGCTGCTTGTGCTGCGGCGCTATCCCGAGGCCGTGGAGTGCTACTCCCGCTCCCTAGCGCTGGCACCGGACGCAGTCGTCCCAGATGTTCAACGCGGTCGGGCATGGTTGAACTGGCAAGGACGGCTCGACTCCCTCAGGGCCGCGCTGCGTCGTCATCCCTCCGAGATTGAGAGTGACGTCGCCCAAGCGCGCTGGTACGCTTACCTGCTGTTCTTGGAGCGGCAGGCTGACAGCTTGCTCTTGGTGCTCGAGGATTCACCGTGGATGGTCTTTGACTGGATCCTCCACTACCAGCCGAATGCGTTGTATGCGGGTTGGGCACATCAAATGCGAGGAGACGATGTGGCAGCCCGCGCGGCGTTCGATTCGGCTCTGGTGCTTCTCGACTCGGTGGTAGCGATCCTCCCAAGCGACTGGCGGGTGCACGCGTCGCGGGGTCTGGCGCTGGCGGGGCTCGGGCGACGGCAAGATGCGCTGATGGAAGCGTCATGGCTCCGGGAGTCGGCGTTCTATCGCGAAGACCTATTGCACGGAAACTTTGCGGTTGTGGCAGGTGCGCAGATCCTGGCGCAGGTGGGCGAGACCGACGGCGCGCTCGCCGAGATCGAGCATGTACTGGCAAGACCGTCAGATGAGAGCGTCCACACGATCCGACTCGACCCACGCTACGATCCGATCCGCGACGATCCACGATTTCAGGCTCTGCTAGAGCAGTACGCGCACCAGAACTGACGGACGGCTGGAAACGGTGGCCCCGAGCGTGACGCGGCGTTCGGGCCTCTCCTTCTTGGGGAGGTTTGTGGGAAGGTCTC
>JBDHDN010000414.1:0-5616 GCA_039591485.1 Gemmatimonadota bacterium | reverse complement strand
GGCTGCGGCCGATGCCGAGGGAATCGAGGCCGAGGTCATGCTGGCAATACCGCTCGGCGTGCAGCTGAGCGGCACCTACACCTATCTCAGCACAGAGGTCGTCGACGCCGGCCCGGCTGGCGGTCCCGGTACCGCATTGGAAGAAGGAGCCCGTCTGCTCCGGCGTCCGACGCACGCGTGGGGGCTCGTCGCATCGGGGGCCGTCGGGCGGCGTGGCCGTCTCTCCGCAACGCTCCGCTACGTCGGTGATCGGGACGATCTCGACTTCGCCATCTATCCGGCCGTGCGGGTGACACTGCCTTCCTACTTGCGGACCGATGTGGCAGGAGAGGTGCGTGTGTGGGGTGGAAGCGGACCGACGCCATCGATCGCGCTCACCGGCAGGGTTGAGAACGTGTTCGGGAGCGAGTACAGCGAGGTCTTCGGATTCCGCACGCCGGGCCGGACGGTGGCCCTCGGCCTGAGGGCACGGCTCTGACCCGACCGCGTCGCACGCAAGCGGGAGGCTATCTTTCGCAGTATGGCACCCATCGGTTCGCCTGCGGTGATTCTGCACGCCTTTCCGTACGGGGAAACGTCGAAGATCGTGCGGCTACTCACCCGCGATCTCGGGCCGCAAAGCGCCATGGCGCGGGGAGCCCGCCAGGCGCGCAGTCGCTTTGGGGCCCGTCTGCAGGTGTTCAGCGAGGGAGACGTGCAGCTCTACCTCAAGCCGAACCGCGATCTCCAGACCATGGCGGATTTCGATGTCACCGAACAGCATGAAGGGTTGGCCCGGGACGTACGCCGGTACGCGGCCGCGGCTGCGTTGGCCGAGATCGTGCTCCGGTTCAGCCCGGCCGAGCCGGTCCCCGACCTCTTCGACCTGACGGCGCAGGCACTCGTGAGTCTGGACACGGAGGCCACGAGCCGGTTGGCCGTTGCATCACTCGGATGGCTCTGGGTGCTCGTCGCGACGCTTGGATTCGCTCCGCGAGCGGATGCCTGTGCTCGCGACGGAAGGGCACTCCCGGTTGGCCCTGTGCGGTTCTCCGTGGCCGACGGTGGCTTCCTCTGCGACGCCTGTGCGCACGTGGCTGGCGGTACGACGCTCGAGCCCGACGACCGCGAGGTACTCGAACGGCTCATCTCAGGCGACGCCTCCCACGTCGAGCCCATCGCGCCACGCCACGCCGCCGCACACCGTCGACTGCTGGTTCGCTTCGTCGAGCGGCACGTTGCGGAGGGCCGCGAGCTGAAGGCACTGGAACTGTGGCGGGAGCTGGCATGACCCGACACGTGGTCATTGGGACGGCCGGTCACGTCGATCACGGGAAGACGGCACTCGTGCGCCTGCTCAGCGGCACCGACACTGACCGATGGGAGGAAGAGAAGCGTCGAGGAATCACGATCGACCTGGGCTTCGCGCGGCTCGACCTGACGGACGGTTTGACCGCCAGCATTGTCGATGTCCCCGGACACGAGGACTTCGTGCGCAACATGGTGGCGGGAGCAACCGGCATCGATGTGGCCCTCCTCGTCGTCGCTGCCGACGAGGGTGTCATGCCGCAGACCGCGGAGCACCTGGCGATCCTGGAGTTCCTCGGGGTCCGAACCGGCGTCGTGGCGATCACAAAGGTGGATCTGGTCGAGGAGGATTGGCTCGAGTTGGTGGAGTCGGATCTCGCTGAACGGTTGGATGCCTCGTCCGTCGTGTGGCAGCCGCCGGTGCGGACGTCGGCCAGCATGAGCCTGGGGCGGGAACCCCTCGTCGCGGCATTGGCGACGTCCGCAGCACAGGCGATCCATCGATCC
Organism: Gemmatimonadota bacterium; assembly: GCA_039591485.1. Taxonomy (GTDB): domain Bacteria; phylum Gemmatimonadota; class Gemmatimonadetes; order Gemmatimonadales; family GWC2-71-9; genus JAOTVV01. The sequence goes on along the minus strand of JBDHDN010000414.1, from coordinate 3,822 downwards.
GCGGACGATGCCTTTCGGATGCCGGTGGTGCTGCCTGGGGGACGCAGCTCCCGTGTGCGGTCGGTGGAAGTCCACGGCCAGCCGACCGAGAAGGCCGATCCGGGGCGGCGCACTGCGCTCGCGCTGCCCGGTGTGACGCGCGAGGACGTCGAGCGCGGGTCGGTCGTGGTCGCCGGGGACGGATGGCAGGAGACTGTGGCGCTGGACGTATGGCTGACGCTTCTCCCGCAGGCGCGGCGGCTCACGCAGCGCTCGCGGGTCCGTCTGCACCTTGGGACCGCTGAAGTCCTGGCGCGGCTTACGCCGGCTGCAGAGGCTATCGAGCCAGGAACTACTGCGGCCGTGCGCCTCAGGCTCGAGACGCCTCTGGTGGCGCGCTGGGGAGACCGGGCGGTCGTCAGGTCGTACTCGCCCGTCCATACCGTAGGCGGCTGTGTGGTTGTGGATCCGATGCCAGCCGCGCGACCGCGCCGTCCGCGTGGCCTCGAGCGGAAAGCGGAGCTCGATCCGCTCGACCGGCTCACCGCGTTCGTCCAGGAGAGCGGGGAGCGCGGTATACCGATCGGTGACCTGAGCGTTCGGCTCGGTATCCCGCCTGCAGACGTCGACCAGCTGATTGCCGAAGCCGTGCGGACGCGGGGCCAGCGCATCGTCGCCAACACGCTGCTAGCGGGGGACGTGCTGGAGCGAGCGGAACGCGACGTGCTGGCCCTCGTGGATCGGTACCATCGTGATCGGCCACTCGATCCGGGCCTGCCGCTCGAGACCGTACGCGGAGCGTTTCGAGATTCAGCGCTTGCCGACGCGGCTGTGCAGGCGCTACACGCGGAAGGGCACGTGGAGGTGGATGGCGCCATCATGCGCCGCGCGGGCTTTGCGTCGACCCTGTCGGCGGACGACGACCGGCTGGCTGCTCGGCTCCGCACGGTGCTCCGGACAGCCGGTGCGCAAGGGCTCACCGAACAGGAGCTCCAGGACCACATCCCGGGAGGCCGGGCACGGGAGCTCGCGGAGTACGAACTGCGGCAGGGGCGGGTCGTACGAATCGGACGAGGCCGGTACTACGACGCCGAATCTCTCGAGCGGCTGAGGGGTATGATCCTCGGAGTTATTAGGGATCGGCAGTGCGCTACGCCGGCGGAGCTTCGTGATGCGACCGGCCTTACGCGGAAGTACCTGATCCCGGTGCTGGAGTGGATGGACGTGACCGGAGCGACGGTGCGAGAGGGAGACTCCCGACGGCTCGGCCCAGCGGTACAGTGGGAGTAGCGCAACTCTTGACAGGGTTAGCGGTCCGGTCCTAACTTGCCATCAGTCGGCGAGATAGACACTCCAACAAGGGGAACCTAACGGGACACTTTTCGTCAGAATAGGAGCTTGCATGAAGCCCTCGGCCTGGGCGGTGGTTAGCGCGCTCGGGCTCCTGATCGCTGCACCGGCGGTCGCAGAAGCGCAGGACAGCACCTCGCAACCGCAGGTGCAGTTGGGCAGGAATTACCCGAACCCGTTTAACCCGGAGACCACGATCCCGTTCGGGCTCGACGAGAGCCTGTGGACGAGCGGGAAACAACCGATCGTGAGTCTGCGGATTTACAACATTCTCGCGCAGTTGGTGGCGGTGCCGATTCTCCAGGGATCCGGTGAGCCGCTCGATGGCTTGCAGCTGCCATGGAATGGAACGGGGCAGTACACCGCCTACTGGGACGGGAAGGTGCGCGGCACCGACCGTGAAGCGGCATCCGGGGTGTACGTCTATCAGCTCGTCGTGAACGGGCAGGCGCACACCAAGAAGATGACCATCGTCAAGTAGGGAGGGGTAGCAGACGCACAAAGACCTGTCAGATTAGCAGGCGCGCCGGCGGTTTCCGTCGGCGCGCCTGTCATTATGGCTAGACGTGTGTCCAAAAAGGCGCATCGTAGGGGCATGCTGGTTGCCCCTCGACCCGGGAGGACAGGGGGACTGCACGGACCGGGTGCGCTCCGAGAGCGCACGCAAAGGCGAAGGAAGTGCGGGGGACGCGCGGAAGGATTGCGAATGATTCGACCAGATCGACTGACCGTCAAAGCCGGAGAGGCCGTGCAGAGCGCGGTGGCGCTCGCGAGCGAGCGCGGCAACCCGGTCGTGAACGATGCGCACCTTCTCCTGGCGCTTCTCGAGCAGGACGAGGGCATCGTCGTCCCTGTGCTCCAGAAGGCCGGACTCAACATAACCGAGCTCAGACGGGAGATTGAGCGTGAGATCGGTCGACTTCCGATACAGGAGGGGGGGGCCGGTCCAACCGTCGCGCGGGAGCTGAACACCGCGCTCCAGGATGCCGACAAACTCGCAGGACAACTGGGCGATGCATACGTGTCTACCGAGCATCTCCTGCTCGGGCTCGTCGACACGAAGGGCACGTCGGCACGACAGCTCCTGGCCGCACGCGGCATCGACCGCCATCAGTTGCTCGAAGCGCTGGCCGCCGTTCGCGGCAGCCACCGGGTCACCGACGTGGAACCGGAGCAAAAGTACCAGGCGCTGGAGCGGTTCACCCGAGATCTTACCGAGCTGGCGAGGCAGGGGAAGCTCGATCCGGTCATTGGCCGCGACGAGGAGATTCGCCGCGTCGTGCAGGTGCTCTCTCGGCGCACCAAGAACAACCCCGTTCTGATCGGCGAGGCCGGTGTGGGGAAAACGGCCATTGTCGAGGGACTTGCCCAGCGGATCGTGGACGGCGACGTGCCCGAGTCGCTGCGCGGCAAGCGCATCGTCGTGCTGGATATCGGACAGCTGCTGGCGGGGGCGAAGTACCGCGGCGAGTTCGAGGAGCGGCTCAAGGCAGTGCTGAAGGAGATCACGAGCAATGAGGGGCAGTTCGTGGTCTTCATCGACGAGTTGCACACGATCGTCGGCGCCGGGGCTGCGGAAGGAGCCGTGGACGCGTCGAACATGCTCAAGCCTGCCCTGGCCCGCGGCGAGCTGCACGTGGTGGGTGCCACGACACTCGACGAGTACCGCAAGCACGTCGAGAAGGACAAGGCTCTCGAGCGGCGTTTCCAGCCGGTCTGGGTCGGTGAACCGTCGGTGGAAGACACCATTGCCATCCTCCGTGGCCTCAGGGAGCGGTACGAGGTACATCACGGCGTCCGAATCACCGACGCGGCCCTCGTGGCGGCGGCCACGCTTTCCGATCGGTACCTCGGGGAGCGGCATCTGCCCGACAAAGCGATCGACCTGATCGACGAGGCGGCGAGCCGGTTGCGCATCGAGATCGACAGTCTGCCGCAGGAGATCGACGAGGTAGAGCGCCGCAAGGTTCAGCTCCAGATCGAGGAGCAAGCGCTCACCCGCGAGAAGGACCGGGCCAGCCGCGAGCGGCTGGACACGCTGCGCCGGGAGCTGGCGGAGCTCGACGAGCAGTCACAGGCAATGAAGGCCCAATGGCAGGCGGAGAAGGACGCCATTTCGCGGCTGCGGGAGCGAAAGGTCGAGCTGGAGGACGCCCGTGCCGAGGCGGAGCGTGCCACGCGGGCCGGCGAGCTGCAGCGGGCCGCCGAGATCCGCTACGGGACGATTCCCGAGCTCGAGACGGCGATTGCCGACGACCAGCGGCGCCTCGAAGAGATCCAAGCCGATGCGAAGTACCTCAAAGAGGAGGTCGGATCCGAGGACGTCGCCGAGATCGTCGCGCGGTGGACCGGCATTCCGGTGGCTCGGATGCTGGAATCGGAGCGGGAACGCCTGACCACGCTCGAGGCCGAACTGCATCGACGCGTGGTCGGACAGGACGAGGCTGTCTCCGCCGTCGCAAACGCGGTGCGCCGCGCCCGAGCCGGTCTCCA
>JBDHDN010000413.1:0-3814 GCA_039591485.1 Gemmatimonadota bacterium | reverse complement strand
CGGCTGGAGCCCGGCACGGCCGTGTACAACGTGCCGACGGCTCAGCGGCTGAGGGGGCCGTTGGACGTGGACGCGCTCCGCGTCGGTCTCGACACGGTCGTCGCCAGGCATGAGGCGCTCCGCACGAGGTTCGACGTCGCAGACGGCAACCCGGTACAGATCATCAGCAATCGGCTGGCAACCGAGTTGCTCGTGCTCGATCTCACGGCACCCGCGACCGAGGATCGCGAGGCGGCGCTCCAGGCACTGCTCGCTCGCGAGGCGGCCACGCCGTTCGACCTCGCGGCCGGCCCGCTCTTCCGCGGCCGGCTCGTGCGCGTGGCGGACGACGATCACGTCCTACTGCTGAACGTGCACCACATCGTGTTCGACGGATGGTCGTACGATCTCCTTTGGGCGGAGCTCGCCGAGGCGTACGACGCGACGGTGAAGGGCCGGGAACCGGACCTTCCCGACCTGCCCGTCCAGTATGCGGACTACGCCGTCTGGCAGCGCGAGTGGATCGAGACCCCTGCCGTACGGCGCCAGCTCGAGTACTGGAGGCAGACGCTGGGTGATGACGTTCCGGTGCTCGAGCTGCCGACCGATCGGCCGCGGGGAGCGACGCAGACGTTCGGGGGCGGGGTGGTGCGGCGCCGGATCGATGCCCCGCTCAAGTCGGCCCTCAGTGCGGTCGGACGGCAGGAGCAGGCCACGCTGTTCATGGTGCTCGCTGCGGCGCTCGCCACGCTGCTCCAGCGGCACGCGCGCCAGGAGCGGATCATGGTCGGCACGCCGATCGCGAACCGCGACCGAGAAGCGACCGAGCGGCTCATCGGGCTGTTCCTCAACACCCTCGTGCTCGGCATCGACGTGAAGAGCCACGAGACGTTCCGGACCGTCCTGAGCCGGGTACGGGACGTCTGCCTGGGGGCGTTCGAGCACCGCGACGTCCCCTTCGAGCGGCTCGTCGAGGCGGTTCAGCCGAAGCGGGATCTGAGCCGCACCCCCCTGTTCCAGGTGCTGTTCAGCTTCGTGGAGACGCCGGTCAGGAGCCCCGATTTCCACGATCTCGTGTGCGAGCGGATCGACGTCAGCGCGTCGGCGGCCCGAACCGATCTCACCTTCATGGTGTGGAGCACCGAGGAGGGTCTCGACGTCGGCTTGGAGTACAATGCGGACCTCTTCGACCGCGCGTCCGCCGAGGGGCTGCTCGGCCGCTTCGAAGTGCTGCTGCGCTCGGTTGCGGAGCAGCCCGACGCAGCGGTCGGGCGGATTCCCTTGCTGCCGCCCGCCGAGCGGCAGCGGGTACTCGTGGAGTGGAACCGGACGGAGGCGCCGATTCCGGAGGGTGCGGTGCACGACCTGGTGGCGGCGCGGTGTCGGGTGCAGGGTGACGCGGTCGCCGTGCTGGGCGAGGATGCAACGCTCACGTACGGGGATCTGGAGCGGCGGGCGAACCGCGTTGCACGGCACCTGGCGACCCTGGGTATCGGCAGGAAGGCCATCGTCGGTATCTGTGCGGAGCGGGGTGCGGAGATGGTGGTGGCCCTGCTGGGCATCCTGAAGACCGGAGCGGCCTACCTGCCGCTGGATCCGGATTTCCCGGGCGAGCGGCTCAGGCTCATGATCGATGACGCGAAGCCGGCGGCTGTCCTGACGGTGGGGGATGTGACCGACCTGCTGGGTGATCTCGGGTGCCCGCTCGTGCGGTTGGACGGTGATCGTGAGGTGATTGCCCGGCAGGATGCGACGGCACCTGAGATTGCGGTGGCCTCAGACGATCCTGCGTACGTGATCTACACATCCGGCTCGACGGGGCGTCCCAAGGGAGTGGTCGTGCCGCACGGCTCGGTGGTCAACTTCCTCGCGAGCATGCAGCGGGAGCCGGGGCTCACGAGTGCCGATCGGCTCCTGGCGGTGACGACGTTGTCGTTCGACATCTCGGTGCTCGAGTTGTTCCTGCCCCTTGTCGCCGGCGGGAGCGTGGTGATCGCAGATCGCGAGACGGCGATGGACGGTGTGCGGCTCGAGGCGAAGCTCGCGGAGTCGGGCGCGACGGTCATGCAGGCGACGCCGGCGACATGGCAACTGCTGCTCGATGTCGGGTGGGGAGGTGCAAAGGGACTGAAGGCACTCTGCGGTGGGGAGGCGCTGCGGCCGGATCTCGCCAGGCGGTTGCTCGAGCGCGTCGGCAGCTTGTGGAACATGTACGGCCCGACGGAGACGACCGTCTGGTCCACATGCCTTCAGGTGGAGGCCGCCGACGGAGCGATCCCCATCGGCCGTCCGATTGCAAATACGCGGATCTACGTGCTGGACGAGCATCGGGAGCCGGTGCCGCTCGGGGCGTGGGGCGAGCTGTATGTCGGTGGAGCGGGGGTGACGGCAGGATACCTGGGGCGTCCGGAGTTGACGGCGGAGCGGTTCGTGCCCGACCCGTTCGGACCTCCTGAATCGCGGTTGTACCGCACCGGGGACATCGTGCGCTTTGGCGCCGACGGCGCGTTGCACTATTCCGGTCGCACCGACGGTCAGGTGAAGGTGCGTGGTTTCCGGATCGAGCTCGGGGAAATCGAGGTGGCGCTGACGGAGGTGCCGGGTGTGCGGCAGGCTGTCGCGGTGGTCAGGGAAGACCGCCCCGGCGATCAGCGGCTCGTGGCCTACGTCGTGCCCGAATCGGGCGGGACGATCGAGTCGGCGGTCCTGCGCAAACATCTGGCGACCCGGCTGCCGCGCTACATGGTGCCGCAGCATGTCGAGGTGCTCGCCGAGCTGCCCCTCACGCCGAACGGCAAGGTCGACAGGAAGTACCTGCCTGCGCCAGACGGCGGCAGAGCCGCCGGCACACGTCGAGAGGCACCTCGCGACCAGCTCGAGATGCAGCTGATGCAGTGCTGGCGAGAAGTCTTTGGTAACCGCGATGTCGGGATTTGCGACGACTTCTTCGATCTCGGCGGGCACTCGATGCTTGCGGTGCGGCTGTTCGTGGAGATCAAGCGCGTGACCGGGCGCGATCTGCCTTTGGTGACGCTGTTTCAGGCGCCGACCATCGAGCAGCTGGCCGGGGTTCTTAGGGAAGACGGCTGGACTCCGCCCTGGTCGGCGCTGGTCCCGGTTCGGCCCGGGGGCTCACTGCCGCCGTTCTACGGGGTCCACGGGGTAGGGGGGAACATCATCGAGTTCTACGATCTCGTGCGGCACCTGGGTCCGGAGCAGCCGTTCTATGGCGTCCAGGCCGTGGGTCTCGACGGTGTGACCCCCCCGCACAGGTCGGTAGAGGAGATGGCGGCGCATTACGTCCGCGAGATCCGTGCGTTCCAGCCGGCTGGTCCGTACTACCTCGGAGGATCGTCATCGGGCGGTCTGGTCGCCTGGGAGATGGCGCACCAGCTCGAGGCAGCGGGGGAGACCGTGGGACGCCTGGTGATGATCGACACGTGGGCGCCCGGGTATCCGAAGTATCCTGGGGGCGCGCCGAGATGGAAGCAACAACTGGGATATTGGTACTACCGCTATCCAATGCTCCAGTGGACCAGCATCCGCGCTATGAACGGCGGCCGGCTCGGGTACGTGCTGCTGAAGGCGGGAAGGGCGTTGGGACACGTGCGCGATGCCCTGCTCGGCCGCATCCTGCTCCCGGCGGCGCTTCGCGAGGTGGAAGAGGCGAACCGGCGGGCGAACGCCGCGTACGTCCCGAGCGCCTTCTCGGGGCCGGTCACGCTGTTGCAGGCAACCGTCCGACCACCCGGGATCGTGCCGGATCGGACCAATGGGTGGGCGGAGTTCGCGAGCGAGAAGATTGAGGTCCGGGAGGTTGAGGGACATCACTTCT
>JBDHDN010000412.1:0-3820 GCA_039591485.1 Gemmatimonadota bacterium | reverse complement strand
TTCCTCCGTGGCGGGGCAAGCTTCCTCCGAGGCGGAGCAAGCTTCCTTCGAGGCGGAGCAAGCTTCCTCCGAGGCAGAGCAAGCTTCCTCCGAAGCGGGGAAAGCTTCCTCCGCGACGGAGCACCGCCCCCTCGCGACGGCATGCCACCCCTCCGCCGTCCGCACCCGCCCGAACACTCCTCGCCGAGGTGGCGCCGCCTTGACGAGAATCCCGCGCCCCGGCCTTCGGGACCGCGGCGCGAACCCACTCACCCCAGTCACAAGGAGCACAGCATGGCACGCTTTCCGAAACGCGAGGCCGACATTGCCGCGCTCACGAAGCGCGTGATCACCGGCCTCACCAGCTACGCGGAGGACTTCCCGTCCCCGCCCGCGCCCCCGCCGCAGCTCGAGGAGGCGCTCGCCGCCTACGACGCGGCGAAGGACGCCGCGATCGCGGCCGACGGCGCGGCCATCGCGGCCACGAGCGAGAAGGACGAGCGGCTCGAGACCCTCACGGATCTCCTCAAGGCGGACCTGCGCTACGCGGAGGTCACCACCCGGGACGCGCCCGAGAGGTTGAGCCACATCGGGTGGGGCCCCCGGCGGGACGGCAGCCCGCTGGACACCCCGGGGCAGGCGCGCAGCCTCGACGTGTCGTCCGAAGGTCCCGGCTGGGTGGTGCTCGACTGGAAGGCGCCCACCGAGGGCGGCGCCGTCACGGCGTACCGCATACGGCGCAGCCGAGCCGACGTCGAGCAGTGGCAGGACGTCGGGATGTCGGTGGACACCTCCGCGCTCGTGAGCGGTCAGGAGCGTGGGGTCCAGCTCGTGTTCCGCGTGATCGCGGTGAACAAGGCGGGCGAGGGCATGCCGAGCAACATCGTGACGGCCGTGCTGTAACGCGCGAGCCGGTCGCCGTGGTGCACGCCACCGTCGCGATCGTCAGCGACCGCGCGGGCACCGAGACACTCACCCTTCAACTGCTCGCCCCGGGTGCCGCACGGTGCCCGGGGCGGGTGTGCGGCCTGTCCAGGCTGCGTGAGGGAGGGAACCCTCTGCACAGGTCGATTGGCTGGTCGCGGAAGACGCGCGTCAGTGAGGCGGTGCCCAAGCTACCAGCTCACCCAAGGCGCTCACCACGCTTTCCCGCTTTCGGCTCACGGCTCACCGCTTAGTCCCGAACGCCCGAGTGACACTCGGGGCTGGCCGGAGGCTCGGATGGACCGGAGCATGGTGCGCGGGGCACCGGGGGGCTGGAACGGTGTGGGTCACCACGCGGTCATGGTCGCCAGGATCCGGCGTCGTGTAACACGCGTCCCGTGGTGATCTGCGTCAGTGCGTGTGTGTTCAAGTCAAACACGAAGATGTGACTTTCATCGTCCTTCCACAGATCCAGGACCAACTGATCGCCGTCTGGGCTGAACTCCAAATGGCCGACTATTCCGTCGAACTCCGCGATTAGCTCCTGTGCCGTGCCATCGGGATTCATCTGCCACAACGAGCTTTCTGCCGTCCAGCCCGATGCTGCCCACGGCTGCGACCGGGCGAAGAAGATCCTAGTACCATCCGGCGTCCATTTCGGTGCTGTGTCATTATGGGGGTGCGTCGTGAGTCGCGTCTGTTCGGTCCCGTCAACACCCATCACGTAGATCTCGATCTCGCGCTGGTTGCTCGGGATGTCCTGGGGACTGTCGCGGCGGCTCGTGAACACGATCTTGGAGCCGTCGGGTGACCAGTCGGCCTCTGTATTCCTGCCACCACAGCCTTCTGTGAGCTTCACTCTGCCCGTGCCATCCGCTTCCATCACGTAGATGTTGTAGTCGGACAACGTACAATCCGCGGCGCCCGTCTTCTTGATGGAGAAGGCAATCCGCGACCCATCTGGCGACCACGCCGGATTATCGATTACGATACCGCGGTTGTCCTGCGAGACATCGAACGTCAACTGTTGCGGATCCGAACCGTCAGCATTCGCGACAAAGACCTCCGGGGACCAGCGGCCTGGCTGGACCTCAGCGACACGGACAAAGGCGATGTGGGACCCGTTTGGCGACCAGGTGGGATCGCTGTCTCCCCTTTGCGACGACAGGAGCCCCATCTGATTACTCCCATCTTCGTTCACCAAGAAGATATTGCCGACGTGGTCACCATCCCACGAAACGCACAGGAGCGGCCCAGGCTTGACGGCGCGGGCAGTGAATGTCGTTGACTCGCCAACCTCGGCCTGCGCAGAGGCCGTCTGCACGCCTTCTTCAGGGCCGAGCGTCCACTGCGCCATCGCTGAGCCGTCGGCGTCGGTCACGCCATTCGCTGGTTCGATTGCTCCGTCTCCTGACTGCACGCGCCACGTCACCGAAAGGCCACCCCGCGCAATGGGCTTGCCCGAACCGTCGACAGCTCGCACGCGAAGTGAGATCGGCAGCGTGCCCCCTGGCCAGCGCATCTGATGGTTCCCAGAGATCGCTATCAGGCCGGCCAACTCAGTCGATGCCGTGGGGCTGTCCGTACCGCAGCCAACTTGTGCAGCCCCCACGACGATGATCACGGCCACCCGGCGGATGGCCAGGCACCACTTCCTCGAGCGCGTAAAATATGATCGCACAGGAGCACCTCCGAACAGCGGATGTGCCATACTGCGTCGGTGGTCCAGCAGTGGTGCCGTCGGGCGGGCGTCGTACTGCGGCGTCAGTCAGGCGGCGGAGGCTGGGAGGCCACCGACGGGAGTGTTCCTCTTATTATTGTGTCACGAGACGATGAGGGTGCAAGCTCCTAAGGCGAGTGTCTCGCTTGGAATTCGCTGTCGGTTGCAGGTCGTGAGTGGTGAGTTGTGAGTGCGCATGTCATGTCGAGTGGCGAATCCGGAGCGGCAGCGAGCAGGAGCACGCCATATGATGCCGCAACGTCCATCGGTCGGTTCGCCGTGAGAAAGCTGACCGGTTCCATCGGATCCTTTGGGAAAGTAAGGAGCGAGTGTCATGACTGCCATGTCCGCGACCGTCGAGAGGCACCATCGGAAGATCATCGCGGGGTTGCTGCTGGTCATCCTCTTCTTCGCGGTATCCTGCACGTTCCATGACATGATACCGATCTGTCACTACCTGTTCGGGTGTGATCACGGAATGCACGCGATGTAGACGGTTGAGCAAAGGTGCGGGGACTCGAGGCGCACGCGAGCGAATCGAGCATCGGCCGCTCCCGATCGCTCAAGCTCGAGAGCGTGTTCGGTCGCTAGGGCAAGCATCCCCGCGACGGCCGGGCGGAGGTGGCTGTTGGATCGACGGACCGACAGATGGACTGCGCGTCGATTCGGGTACCGGTCGCGTCGTTCCGTCTATGGAGGTTGACGCTCGGCGTGTCATCATGCGGCGGTTCGAAACAGGCGCCGCTCATGCCGATCATCCCGAAGTTCTCGAGGCAGACCTACGAGACGCTCGGCCAGGACGTCGTGGAGGAGCTGGTCGAGTGGCTCAACTCCGTCTACGACGCAAAGCGGGAAACGGCCGAGCTTCGCCGCTCCCTGGACGAGATCCTCGGCGAAGTGCGCGCACTCCGGCTCGCAATCATCGAGCGTTGCCCCCGCCGGCCATGAGTCCGCAGGATCGCATTGTCATGCCTGCACCCAATGCATACATTGCAGGCATGCAATACACGCTACGTGGAGTTCCACCTGCCGTAGACCGAGCCCTCCGCGAGCGAGCCCGGAGCGAAGGGATCAGTCTGAATCAGGCGGCGGTGGAAGCACTTGCCCGGGCCGTTGGCCTCGGTGATCACCCGGTGCGACATCGATCGCTCGATGCATTGCGCGGGACCTGGCACGATGATCCGGAGTCCGAGCGGG
>JBDHDN010000411.1:0-3830 GCA_039591485.1 Gemmatimonadota bacterium | reverse complement strand
TGCCGCATGATCTGCCGGGCCTCGGCGATCGAGACGCCCGGGACGGTCGTCGGCATGAACAGGATCGAGCCTTCGTGCAGCATTGGCATGAACTCGCTGCCGAGGCGCTGCCACGGGACGATCGTGGCCGCGAGGACGCCCACCGCGCCGGCCACGACGAGCCACGGCCGGCGCAGGGTGAATCCGATGATCGGCCGGTACAGCCACTGGAGCGTGCGATTGACCGGGTTCTCACGCTCGTGCCGGATGCGTCCCCGGATCAGGTAGCCCATCAGCACGGGGACCAGCGTGATCGAGAGCAGTGCACCGCCTGCCATGGCGAAGGTCTTGGTGAACGCCAGGGGCTTGAACAGTCGGCCTTCCTGTTGCTCGAGCGCGAAGACGGGCAGGAAGCTGAACGTGATGATGAGGAGGGAGAAGAACAGCGGCGGTCCCACCTGGTTGGCACTGTCGAGGACAACCTCCCAGCGGGATCGCGTGCCGTCGGACCGCTCGAGGTGCTTGTGCATGTTCTCGATCATGACGATCGCTGCGTCGACCATCGCACCGAGCGCGATCGCAATACCGCCGAGGCTCATGATGTTCGCGTTCACCCCGATGGCGCGCATCACGATGAACGAGATGAGGATGCCCAGGGGGAGTGTGACGATCGCGACCAGGGCCGAGCGCACGTGGAGCAGGAACAGCAGGGCCACGCCGGCGATGATGAGCGACTCCTCGAGCAGCTTGTCGCGCAGGGTGGCAATCGCCCGATGGATCAGGTCGCTGCGGTCGTATCCCGTGCGCAGGCGCACACCGGCGGGGAGACCGGCCTCGATCTGCCGCAGCCGCTCCTTCACGGCCTCGATGGTGTTCAGGGCATCGGCGCCGAATCGCATGACGACGATGCCGGTCACGATCTCGCCCCGACCGTTCCAATCCGCGGCGCCACGGCGCGGCGCCGGTCCGCGCTGCACCGTGGCAACGTCGGCGACCCGGATGGGCGTGCCGTTCCCCATCGCTCCGAGGGCCACGTTCTCGATGTCGTCGGTGCCGTCGAGGTAGCCGAGTCCCCGGATCATGTACTCGCGTCCACCCATCTCCAGCACGCGGGCGCCGATGTCGACATTGTGGTCGCCGATCGCTTGAGCCACTCGGGTGACGGGGATATTGAACGCGCGGAGCCGCTCCGGATTCACCTCGACCTGGTACTGCCGTTCGAATCCGCCGACGCTCGCGACTTCTGATACCCCCGGCACCGAGGTCAGTTGGTAGCGGATGTACCAGTCCTGCAGCGTGCGCAGGGCGGCGAGGTCGAGACTGTCCGACTCGAGCACGTACTCGTAGACCCAGCCCACGCCCGTCGCGTCGGGTCCGAGGGTCGGCTCGACGTCTGGTGGGAGGGTGCGACGGATGCCGTTTAGGTATTCGAGCACCCGCGAGCGGGCCCAGTAGATGTCCGTGCCGTCCTCGAAGATCACGTAAACCAGACTCAGCCCGAAGAAGGAGTACCCCCGGACGACGCGGGCCCCGGGCACCTTGAGCATCTCGGACGCGATCGGGTAGGTGACCTGATCCTCCACGATCTGTGGTGCCTGCTCGCGGAAATCCGTCTGGACGATCACCTGGACATCCGACAGATCGGGAATCGCGTCGAGCGGCGTGGTGCGCATCGCCCAGACGCCGGCGCCGACGATGGCGACGCTCGCCAGCAGCACGAACGCCCTGTTGCGCAGCGACCACGCGATGATCACGCTAATCATGCGGGTGCTCTATCGTCGGAGTGGGCGTCGAGTCGTGTTGGTGCTCGTCGCGTGCCGAGGCTGGCGGTTGCTCCGCCTCCGGCTCGATCACGGTGCCATGTCCGGCGTGCTGCATGCCGGGCATGCTCCCACCGGTGCTTGCCAGGCGGGATTCCGCGTCCACCAGGAAGTTCGCCGAAGCGACCACCGTCTGCCCCTGCTCGAGGCCAGCGAGAATCTGCACGCGGCGGCCAGCGCGGGTACCGAGGACGACCTCCTTCGGCGTGAGCATGCCCTCCTGCTCGCGCACGAACACGATGTTGCGCACGCCGGTCACGATCACGGCGTCGAGCGGAACGGTGAGCACGTCGGTGCCGACGGTGACGTCGAGAAAGATGGTGGCGAACATGCCAGGCTTGAGACGGAGTCCGGGGTTCGGGACGGTGACCCGGATACGGTTGGTACGGCTCTCCTCGTCGATCGTCGGATATACGAAACTCACGCGCCCCATGATGTGCTCGCTGGGATATGCGGCGACCTCGATGTGTGCCTGTTGGCCGACGCGGACGAATTGAAGGTCCTGCTCGAAGACGTCGCCCTCCACCCAGACCTGCTCGATGTCGGCGATACGATACAGTCGCTGACCGGCCATCACCCGCTGGCCTTGGAGCACGTCCTTTTCCAGGACGATGCCGCTGAACGGCGCGACCAGGGTGAGTGCCTTGAGGACCTGGCCCGACTGCTCGATGGCGAGGATCTGCTCGTCCGAGACGTCCCAATACTCGAGGCGGCGCCGAGCCGCATTCAGCATCTCCTCCGCATGATGCCACGGCTCGGCGGCGCTGGAATCCACGCGGTTCAACATGCGGCGGGCCGTGAGCAACTCCTCTTGCGCGGCCACCATCAGCGGGCTGTACAGCGTGAGCAGCGGCTGTCCGCGCCGGACGCTCTCTCCCGTATAGCTGACGTACAGGTCCTCTACGAACCCGTCGATCTTCGGGGTCACGTCGACGATCCGTGGCTCGGGAGCATTGATCTCACCGACCGTGCGGATGGTGCGGGTGAGTAACCCCCGTTCAGGAGTCGTGTAGCTCACGCCCAGGGCCCGCTCCTGCTCGGCGGTGAGATGTACCATCTCGCGCGCCGCGACGCCGGTCGAGTCTATCGCTCCCTGCGTTCCACCGGCCTGCATCATCGCGTGCTCCTCTGCCGTCATGCCGGCCATGGAGGACGCCTCGTCCTCGGTCGTGCCACACGCTCCCAGCACGACTGCGCAGGCGAGGAGCGCGACGGTGTTCCTGCTCATGGGGTTCCTCCAATCGGCCCACCGACGAGTGCCTCCAGCTCCGCGCGGGCCCGCTGGAATTCCGCCGAGAGTCTCAGCGACTCGATCTCGTAGCGGTTCACGGTCATCTCGTTCTCGACGAGGGTCATGTAGTCCACCTGGCCGACGCGGTAGGCGGAGAACGCGGACTCCACTGCGGCTTCCGCCTGGGGGAGGATGGCCTCCGCATACAGCCGCACGAGCCGCATGGCGCGCTCCGCTTCCGCTCGCAGTTCGGTGATCTGGGCGAACGTTTCGTTGTAGAGATCCTGCTCCTGTGCTTCGCGGGCTGCCTGCTCGGCGGCCAGCTCACGGCGCAGGGGCAGCTTCGAGCTACCCGCGAAGACCGGCACGCTCAGCCCGACCATGATCGACGCCATATCGGTGAATTGTGGCCGCTGTCCGTAGCCCAAAGAGACTGTGACATCGGGATACAGCTGCCGCCGTGCACTGCGATAGCCCGCCTCGGCGGCGAGCGCCCGTTGGCGGGCAGCTGCGAGAGCGGGGCGGTGCTCGGCTGCCTGAGCAAGGAGCGCCTCCACCGTCGGTAGCTCGGCGGTAGGTGTGGGCAGCACTACGGCGTCGATCGGGACAGTCGCGGGCCGCCCGAGCAGGGCGTTGAGCCTGGCAGCCAGCGCCACTCGTTCCTGCTCCACAACCGTGATGTCTTCAGTCATCCGTGCGACGGCAACTTGCGCCTGCAGCACGTCCTGCTGGATGCCCTCGCCGACTGCGTACCGCGTCAAGGACACGTCGAGAAAATCGCGCAGCAGGTTCCTGGTCTC
>JBDHDN010000410.1:0-3862 GCA_039591485.1 Gemmatimonadota bacterium | reverse complement strand
AGCGGCTCCTGATGCTTCGCCACGTATGCCAGGGCCGCTCCTTCGGCGGTGAAAGTGCGTGATGTGGCCGTCGCCACTCCAGCCGCCTCCATGATCTCCTTCGCGAACGCTTTTGAGGACTCGAGCCGTGCGGCGTCGGCTGACGGTCCGAAGACGTGATGCCCTCGTCCGGTGAGGTGGTCGGACAGGCCCGCGGCCAGCGGCGCCTCCGGACCGATTACCGTCAGGTCGATCCCGTGGCGCTGCACCGCGTCCAGCACGGCGGCGTGATCGGCGACGTCGATTCCAACGTTCGTACCGACCTGCGCCGTGCCGGGGTTGCCCGGGGCACAGTAGACCTCGCCGGCCGGCGCGAGCGCCCAGCACAACGCGTGCTCGCGGCCACCGCCTCCGATTACGAGGACCTTCACTCGCCGTCCTTCGACTTGAGGGCGTCGGTGAAGGCTGCCGCTGCACGCTTGGCCGCGTCGGTCACCTGCGATACGGTGTCCTTGGCCTCCTGCGCGTAATGCCGCGCCGCCTCACCGAAATCGGCGGCGAAAGGCCGCTCCTTCTCCTCCGCGCCCCGATGCGTGTACTGCTCGTCCATGATCTTCTGGTAGGCTCCACCGTCGATCCACCGCTGGAGCTCCGCGGCGCGCAGGGTGTGGAACGGATGCGTCATGCCGAGCGTGTTCAGGATCTTGTAGATCGCATCGATGGGACCGCCCTGCGCCTCATACTCACGGGCCTGGACCAGGAAGGCCTCGAGGTCCATCTCCTTCATCGATCCGCCGCCGGCCAGCTTCAGGAAGACGCGCATCGCCGCCATGGGATCCTGGCTGGCGAGCAACCCGGCGCGATCGGAAGACAGCTCACTCTTGCGGTACCACTCGAGCAGGGCCAGCTGGATGGGCAGCAGGACGATCCCCGCCAGGAACGGCAGGTTGCGGAAGCCCAGTTCCAGGATGAGGATCGTGACCGTGCGGTAGAGGGTGTGGCCGCTCATCACGTGGCCCAGCTCGTGGCCGAGGAGCACCCGCAACTCGTCGTCGTCGAGCAGGTTCACCGCGCCGGAATTCAGGACGATGAAGGGGTGGTCCACGCCGACCGCGCCGGCGTTGACCATGGGGGTCTGCGAGACGAACAGGGGGGGCTGCTCGGGCCAGTCCATGGTGGTCGCGACCTCGGTCATGAGCTGGTGGAGCCGCGGGAACTGGGTCGGCCCGACGCGTACGGCGTTGGCCTGGAAGATCAGCCGGATGCCCCGCTCTCCGAAAAAGCCCACGATCTTGCGGACGGCCTCGTTGAAGCCTGGCACTGCCCGGACAGCCTGCAGCGCGGCCCGGTCCGCCGGGTGCTCCCAACTGACGGCCGAGATGTTCGACAGGATCTTGCGGGGACGCTCCCTCGGTACGCTGCCCGTGGGGTCGCTCATAATTGCCTCCCGTGATGCCGTTACGCCGGCTCGATCCGGCGACTGTCAGTCCGTACGCAGGGCATCAACACTAGTTTCGCGAACTTACGGCTTCGCTGCCGCCTGGAGTGCCCGCTCGAGGTCGTCCAGGAGATCGTCCACATCTTCGATACCGACCGACAGCCGGACCAGTCCGTCGGTGAGGCCCATCTCCTCGCGCATGGTCCGCGGTACGCTCGCGTGGGTCATCGAGGCCGGGTGCCCAATCAGACTCTCCACCCCGCCGAGCGACTCGGCAAGCGCGAACACTCGCGTGTGCTCGACCACGGCACGCGCCGCCTCGAGGCTGCCGACGTCCAGAGAGATCATACCCCCGAATCCCGACATTTGCCGCTGCGCGAGCTCATGCTGCGGATGGGTCGCGAGCCCCGGATAGTACACTCGCCGCACGGTAGGGTGCTCCGCGAGCCACGCTGCGATGCGTCGCCCATTCTGGTCGTGACGCTCCATGCGGAGGTGTAACGTCTTCGTCCCTCGCAGAGCCAGCCAGCAGTCCATCGGGCCCGGCACCGCCCCAACGGCATTCTGGAGAAATGCCAGACGCTCGGCCAGGTCGTCGCGTGTCGTCAGGACCATGCCCCCCACCATGTCGCTGTGCCCGTTTAGATACTTGGTGGTGGAGTGCAGCACGACCTCTGCTCCCAACGCCATGGGCTGCTGCAGTGCCGGCGTGGCAAAGGTGTTGTCCACAACCAGCACGAGCTCCCGGTCTCGGGCGAGTGCGGCCACGGCGGCGAGGTCGGTGAGATGCATCATCGGATTCGTCGGAGTCTCGACGTAGATCATGCGCGTCGCGTCCGTCACGGCCGCGCCGATGTTGGCCGAGTCCCGTGTGTCCACGAACGTGAAGCGGAGCCCGAGGCGCTCGAACACCTGCGTCATGATGCGATGTGTTCCGCCGTAGACGTTCGAGCCGCAGATCACATGGTCGCCTGCCGAGAGGAGCTTGAGGACGGCATCGGTGGCAGCGAGGCCCGACGCGAACGCAAAGCCGTGCGCAGCTCCTTCCAGCGCCGCGACGTTTCGCTCGAGGGTGTCGCGGGTGGGGTTGCGCGTGCGCGCGTACTCGAAGCCCTTGTGACGGCCGAGTCCATCCTGCACGTACGTCGATGTCTGGTAGATCGGGCTCATGATCGCGCCCGTTTCCCGGTCGGGGCGTTGGCCGGCATGTACGGCACGGGTGCCGAACGCGGTGGTTAGGTCGTCGTCGAAGGCGCGCGTCATGGCGGTCGGTGTCGGGAAGAGGCCTCGGAACGTATACCGGGCAAAGGGGCTTCGGCAACGTTAGCTTTCGCGCCATGTCCGATACGCTCATGCGCAGTGTTTCAGGGGTCCGTGGGATCGTCGGCTCGGATCTCACGCCCGAGGTCGTGGCCCGCTATGCCGCGGCGTTCGCCCGCGTCGTCGCTGAGCAGGGAGGCCAGGCCGTGGTCCTCGCTCGTGATGCCCGGACGTCCGGGCCGGTCTTCACCGCCGCCGCGGCCGCCGGGCTCAGAGCCGCCGGCCTCACGGTCATCGATTGCGGCATGGTGCCGACGCCGACCGCGCAGCTCGCGGTCGAGCACCATGGTGCTGGCGGCGGAATCATCATCACGGCGTCGCACAACCCGGTCGAGTGGAACGCGCTCAAGTTCGTCGGCGCCGATGGGATGTTCCTCGACCGGACGGTGATCGACCGGCTGTTCGCGCTCGTGGATGCCGGGGAGGTGCGCTGGGCACGGTGGGACGCGATCGGTGGCGTGGAGGTCGACGCCTCGGCCGTTCATCGCCACATCGACGCGGTAATGGCATTGCCCTTCGTTGCCGTCGAGGAGATCCGGCGGCGCTCGTTCCACGTGGTGCTGGACTGCGTCCGGGGGGCGGGGGCCACGATCATGCCGGCGCTCCTCGGGGAGCTGGGTTGCCGCGTGGACGCCATCGATCTGGAGCCCGACGGGCGGTTCCCCAGGGCACCGGAACCCATTCCCGGAAATCTGGGTGGTCTGAGCGCGGCGGTGCGCCAGCACGGTGCCGAGCTCGGAATCGCCGTCGACCCGGACGTGGACCGGCTTGCCCTGGTGGACGGGGCGGGGCGGGCGATTGGTGAGGACTACACCCTCGCGTTCGGGGTGCGGGCTGTGCTGGAACGCGAGATCGGACCGGTGGTGGTCAACCTCTCGACCTCATTGGTCGTCGACGATGTCGCCCGGGCATTCGGGGCGAAGATCGGTCGTGCGCCGGTTGGTGAGGCAAACGTCGCCCGGGCAATGCGTGACGCAGGGGCGATCGTAGGAGGGGAGGGCAACGGCGGTGTGATGCTGCCCGCGCTGCACGTCGGGCGCGATGCGCCTCTCGCTGCCGCTCTCGTGCTCGATCTCCTGAGTCGCAGTGGCCAGACCGTCGCGGAGCTGGTAGCCGGTGCCCCCC